>JAZUEG010000268.1:0-3309 GCA_045640025.1 Bacteroidales bacterium | reverse complement strand
AAAAGAATAAAAAAGAATGAAAAGAATTTTATCTTTAAAACACGAATTATCATAAATTAACACGAATTATTCAAAAATTAATTTATGAAAAATTTATGTTAATTCGTGGTAATTTATGTCAAAAAATTTTCTTTTAATTCTTTATCATTCTTTTAATTTTTGGATAAAAAAACTGACGCCGTAGGCGTCCAAATTTATGTATAATCAAATGAAGAAATTTTTATTTTCGGCTGTTGCATTTTTATTTGCAATTAATGGATATTCGCAGACCGACGACTACGATAATGGCGTGGTGTCGTTGGCGGGACGCGAGGGATTTGCGATTCAGAGCAAGGACGGCGATTTCGTTTTCCGTCCTTATATGCTCGTGCAGACTTCCGCAAAGTTCAACTGGTACGACGACGATGGGCTCGACAAGGCTTATAATCAGGACAATATCGCAAATTCTGGTTTCGCAATTCCTTACGCCGTGCTTGGTTTCAACGGCAAGGCCTTCAAGAAAGTGTCTTACAATCTCACAATCAACGCCGCGGGATCGGGCGCCGAGATTCTCCAACAAGCCTGGTTTGATGTTGCGGTAAATCAGAATGTTGCGTTCAGGGTTGGAAAGTTCAAGACTCCATTCTCCCACGCCTTCCTCACTACTTTGGGTGAGTCTCTGATGCCGTCGGTTCCCACAAGCCTTTCGGCTTCGGTGATTCTGCCTTACTCGCTCAACGCCGTTACACCCAAGATTGCCACGGGCTTCGACCTCGGCGCCGAGATTCACGGAAATTTCTCCGATTTCGGCTATGAGGTAGGCATTTTCAACGGCACGGGATCCGCAAATAATTCCGCCACAAAAACCGCGAGCGACGATTGGAAAATCCCGTCGTTGCTCTACGCTGGCCGTCTTTCGTATATGCCTTTGGGAAAATTCCCGAGCACTCAGGGAACTCCCAAACTCCTGGATATCAGCAGGCTGATGCTCGCCGTAAGCACCTCGATGAACGTGGAGAGCGAGAACGAGAGCACCAACGATTTCCGCCTTGGTGCCGAGTTCGCATATATTCATAACAAACTTTACATTGGAGGCGAATTTTATTATATGCACGTGGGCTTCACCGATCGTCAGAAGATTGATGAAACGTATTCGTATTTAGGCGGTTACGGACAAGTGGGATATTTCTGCACGCCCAAACTTCAGGCCACCGCGCGTCTGGACCTTTTCAACAGAAACGGCTCCGACACCAACGGCTACCTCGATATGCCCGCCATTGGTATCAACTATTTCATAACAGGCTGTAACATAAAACTTTCCGCAATGTATCAGTTCACAGGACGTCAGGGCCACGACACCCAACTGGATAGAGATGTCGATAATTTGGGCCTTGCAAAACATTCGGCACAGGTGATGTTGCAGTATTCGTTTTAGGGAATTTGCTACCTCTGATGCTATTATATTAAGCCACCCGAAAGGTGGCTTTTTTGTTTTCCTGTTTTTCCACGTTTACGCACATTTTCCATTTTCCCCGACCTTTTGCTTTATTTGATGCCTGGTTAAGGTCGGGGCTACGGAACGTTGAGGTCTAAAGACCTCTTATTTTTGTTTGGTTAATATATCAGGTCCTCTTGAGGACCTTCACGCTCCGTAGCCCCGACCTCCACCACGTGTCTGTAATTGCTGAGGTCGGGGGAATGGGAATTGTGGATGCAAGATTTTCATTAAAAATCTTTTTTCCCTTTTCGCTTGCAATTCTCAAATGATTTCCATATTTTTGCGTTTGACTTTCGGCTTGGCTGATTGTCAAAATTTATATATTTACTAAATAATTGGAAAGCAATCAAGATATATTCGATAAATTGGCCGAGGCGGAGAGTCTTTCCGCTGATGATGTTATCGTTCCTATTACTTTTGAGCCGTTCAGTTTTCTGATTGTTCAGGAGATTAAGAAGTTGAAATCCCGAATAGAGGTTTTCAGGTTGTATGAAAGTATCTTTGTTGACGAAAGAACCGTTTTGCTTCACGAGGGAGAATTGGCTAAAACCGTTATGTTCCCTAATCACAAAACTAATGATGAATATTGGTCTGAGACTAAGGAGATGGCTTTTGCTCTCAATGAATATGGTATTGATGTCTGTTTTCTGCCTGAGGTCGGTGACAAACTTAAGGGTGTGAAAAGAGCCGATGCTATCATAAAGATTAACGGAAAATGGAGCATTGCCGATTTCAAGTATTTTCATTCTACCAATGGAAATACTTTGACTGGAGATCTTGAGAATGGGTTTTTGCAAGCCTCTACAATTGTTTTGAAATTGCAAAACGCTGATACGGGAATTCTTAAAGATGCTATTGAATATCTGAAGAGAAATAAAAAGGTGATTGGTAATTTGTTGTTGATTAATGAGTATGACAGGATTGTTGAGATTAAAAAGCGTCAAATAGAATCTGGTCGTTATAAACATATTATCAAAGGCTTCTTATAAAAAAAGTACTCTGGATTTCTCCAAAGTACTTTTATAATGAGGCGTCGGGATAAAACCGCAATAATCCTCGGGTGGTCTTGAGGGGAATTGCTTCCCGAAGCGACCGATACAAAACTATATCTTTCTTTTCTGTTTTCCAAATTTTTTTCATTAAAAAATCTTTTTCCCCATTCCCTTGCACTTTCCGCATAATTTCTGTAATTTTGCAATTGACTTTCGGCTTGCCGGGAGGCGAAATAAATATTTACTAAAGGCGTCATCAACGTTTTGTTTCTTTACAATCATTTTCGGATTATGACACAAGAATATAAGAGCCCGATCAAGCATTCTATGAAACGCCGTCGTCGCTGGCACGATTACAACGACAAGGGTATTTATATGCTTACTATGGTTGTGGAGGGACGTAAGAATTTGTTTGGGAATTTAAAGGGCGATTACAGAGTTAAAACTGGTGAACCTGGCTCTCCTTATATTGAACTTACTGAATTGGGTGAATTCTGTCAGTTTGAGAATCCTAAGATCCTACACGAGAAATATCCTTTTGTGCACGTTTGGAAAATCTGCGTGATGCCTGATCATATTCATATGATCGTTTATGTAGAAAAGCCGTTTAAGCCCAAACGATCGTTGGGTAATGTTGTATCAGGTTTCAAGGGAGGGGTTTCTCGCAGGCGTAGGCTTTTGTCGGTTTGCTCTCGTTACGAGGCTGTCCCAAAAGCGAGACAGCCTCTTGTTTTTTTTATGCGGCATTTTCAACTTCCCAAGGACGTTCCATTCTTTGAAATTCTACAAACTTAGTTTTCTTTTGGTTTTCTTTGACTAAATAGCGGCATAAAGATGCGA
>JAZUEG010000267.1:0-3945 GCA_045640025.1 Bacteroidales bacterium | reverse complement strand
TGAAGGCAATGCTGAGCGGGGAATACACCGTGCACACGCTGCAGGACGCAGAGCGTGCCGCACACACCGCGGCCGAGATGCAGCCCAGCCTGATACTGCTGGATACATACATACCCGGCACCGACGGACTAAGCCTCTGCCGCGAGCTCAAGGCAAACCCCGACACGGCCCACATACCTATAATAATAGTATCGGCCAGCCCCGACCACGCCAGCGGACTGGAAGCCGGCGCCGACGACTACATAGCCAAGCCGTACAACGCACGCGAGCTGAAACTCAGAATACGCAAGCGCATAGACACATCGAGCGGACACCTGCTGCAGAAAATACGCACGCAGGAACGCGAGATATCCAGCTACTACAAGTACAGCGCCAACGGAATAATAACCGTAAGCCAACAGCTGGAGCTCAAGAGATACAACAAGAGGTTTCTCGAGATATTCAACATAAACTCGCGCGACAGCCACACCGGCCAGAGCCTGCGCGAGCTGATAGAAGGCGAGCCCATGCGCGACATAGAGGAGCTTACATCCAAAGTGGGCAAGCCCCCGATATTCGAGACCGCCCACATCACGCTCCACAACCCCGACGGAACGTCCACATACATAGACGCCACCGCATCGAGGGTGTCGGCCAGCCACGACAGCGGATACCTGCTCGCATTCACCGACGTAACCCGGCTGCACAACCTCGACAGCGCCATACTGAGCGCCACAGTGGAAGCCGAGGAGCGACAGCGCAAGAGCATAGCGCAGGAGCTGCACGACGGAATAGGCGCCACGCTGTCGAGCATCAACATATACATGAACATGATACTATCGGGCGGAGCCGATGTAGACGAGACATTCAAGAACATAAGGCTCACCAAGGAACTCGTGGCGCAGTCGATAGACGAGGTAAAGGAAATAGCCAACAACCTCCACCCCGTGATACTCACGCGCTTCGGCCTTGTGGCCACGATATCCAACATGATAGAATCGCTCGAGCAATCGAGGATTACAAAGTTCGCATTCCACCACAGCCAGTACACCGACATCCAGGACAAGAACCTGGAGCTGGCCATGTACAGGATAATAAACGAGCTGATAACAAACACGCTGAAATACGCCGAGGCCAAAAACGTGGACATCACCCTGGAGCGGCAGGGCGGCACAATATGGCTGCAGTACAGCGACAACGGCAAGGGGTTCGACCCCAAGCAGAGCCACAGCGACCACCAGGGCATCAGGATGAGCAACATATTCGGAAGAGTAAAAGGATTCAACGGAATATGCAGCCTGAAATCCAGCCCCGGATGCGGAATGAGCATGGAGATAGAATTCCCCGACACCGCCCAGCCCGCGCCACAAAACAACACAACTGAATAAAATACAAAAACATATCGATATGAAAGTAATACTTGTAGACGACAAAGTAGTTTATAGAAACGCCATCAAGACACTCTTGCAGAAGCTGGGCGACGTAGACATAATAGCAGAGGCATCCAACGGAAAGGAATTCCTGAAACTGCTGGATACCTGCGACCCCGACCTCGTATTCATAGACATCGAGATGCCCGAGATGAACGGCATAGAGGCCACACGCGAGGCCCTCAAGATAAATCCGTCGCTCGTAATAATAGGACTCTCGATGTACGACAACAAGAAATACGTAAACGACCTGATAGACGCAGGCGCGCGCGGATACCTCCTGAAACTCAGCGACAACTCATCAATATTCCGCGAGATACTCAAGAACCCGAGAGCCGAGGTATTCTTCAGCAAGGAGATATCGCCCGAGAGCGGAACCGAGGACCACGCCAAAAAGACAATCCTGATAGCCGACGACTTCGAGAACACAAGATTCGTAATAGAATTCACCCTGAAACAGGCTGGCTACGAAGTACTTAAAGCCACCGACGGACAAGACGCCCTCAAGTACTTTGACGGCAGAAAAATCGACCTTCTGGTAACAGACCTCAACATGCCGAGAAAAAATGGCTTGGAACTTGCAGAGACAGTAAAACAGATGCCCGAATACCGCGGCATCCCGATCCTGCTGCTCACCACCGAGATCAACGAGGAGAAAAAGCAGAAATCAAAACAGATAGGCATCACAGGATGGATACAGAAACCTTTCGTAATCGACAAGTTCCTGATGTTCATCAAGAAAGCCTTGCAGTAATACAGTAAACACATACCATCACCCCCATACAGGCAACCATGTTAGAACAGTTTAAACAAAAATACCTTGAGGAAGTAAACGACCTGCTCAACGACCTGGAAGGCGCCATGCTGGAACTGGAGCAAAACCCATCCAGTCAGGACGTTATCAACGAGGTATTCAGGGTAATGCACACAATAAAGGGCACCAGCGGAATGTACGAATTCAAGACCGTGGAAAAAATAACCCACGACGTGGAGAGCGTATACGGCAAAATCCGCGACAACCACCTCTCCGTATCCAAGGAGGTGAGCGCCCTCACGCTGGAGTGCATCGACCTTCTGCGCAAACTGCTCAACCAGCCCGGCCCCGAAGACGACAACCTCGTAAACGAGTTCCTGGCCCAGCTGATGCTCCTGAGCGGCGGCGAGGCACCCAAGCCACAGCCCGCAAGCGGGGACGATGGAGGCGGATTCCTGATTACCGACAACGACCCTCAGGCCACACCCGAGGCCACATACTACATCCTATTTGCCCCGGAGGCCGACATCACCAACCGCGGAGTCAACATCAAGGGAATCCTGAACGACATAAACGCACTTGGACAGGGAATCACCCTCACCAGATCCTGGCCCGACACCATGGCCGACAACGGCAAATTCTACATGTACTGGGAGGCCATCATCTGCACACAGGCCCAGCAGGAAGAGCTCGACGAGATATTCCTCTTTGTGGCCGACGAGGTGAAAATCACCAAGCTGGCCGACGCCAACCTCTTCCAGAACGAGGACTTCGTGGCCCAGACCGCCATCTACCAGGCCATAGAGCAGCAGATAGACCTCGCCGAGCTGCAGGCACTCGTAATGGCCATACTGCCGCAGACCCCGGCCATAGAGCCGCGCCCCAGGGAGAGTGTTCAGCCAGCTGATGGCAAAATCAATGAGAGCCAGCCAGCTAATGGCGTATCAGCTAATGGCGCATCAGCTGGAAACGTATCAGCTGAAAAAACTCCCCAGACCGACCCGGCCGGCAGCGAGAGCACCAAGGCAGCTAATAGCGAAAAAATCGTAACCAAGAGCATAGAGGCCAGCGACACCAAGGCATCGAGCATCAAGGTGGAATCCGACAAGCTCGACGAGCTGATGAACCTCGTATCGGAGCTCGTGACCACCAAGGCCGAGATGCTGCTCCTGGCCGACAAATACGACATCCCCGAGCTCACAACCCTCTGCGAGAAATTCGACAAGCTATCCAACAAGTTCAAGGACAACGCACTCTCGATAAGGCTGGTGCCTATAGAGAGCATGATGCTGAGATTCCAGCGCCTGGTGAGAGACCTGAGCAAGGAACTCGGCAAGAAGATAGACTTTGTGACCGACGGCACCGACACCGAGCTCGACAAGACCATAATCGACAACCTCGCCGTGCCGCTGATGCACATTATCCGCAACAGTATAGACCACGGCATAGAATCGGTGGAGCGCAGGCGCGAGCTCAAGAAACCCGACCACGGAACCATCAAGTTTACAGCATTCTACTCGGGCAGCAACGTATTCATCCAGGTGCAGGACGACGGCGCCGGAATGCGCCCCGACTATCTGAGACGCAAGGCCATAGAGAAGGGCTTCATAAAACCCACCGACAAGCCCCCCGACCGGCAGCTCTACGACCTCGTATTTCTGCCCGGATTCTCTACCGCGCAGAAAATCACCGGAATATCGGGCCGAGGCGTAGGCATGGACGTGGTGAAGCAGAACATCATAAAGCTGAGAGGCGAGATAGAGATGGATTCGGAGATAGACC
>JAZUEG010000266.1:0-2404 GCA_045640025.1 Bacteroidales bacterium | reverse complement strand
ACGATCCGACTTCTCCGACACCAACAACGGAAGCATCCATCAGTGGATGATATCTACCCTCAGCCTCAACAATATGCTGAGAGAGAGTGTGCAGATTCAGAGCCGAATCCTCACCGAGCCACTCTCGCCCGACACCCATCTGCCCACAATCATCGAGGCGATGAAATCGAACCGCAAAATGGAAATCACCTACAAGAAATACGAGAAGGCCGATTCCACTACCAAAATCCTCGACCCCTACTGTCTGAAAATCTATCATCAGCGCTGGTACCTCTTGGGTCACACTTTCGACGAGAAGGAAAAACGCGACAGTTACGTAACCTACTCCATCGACAGAATCGTGAAGGCCGAAATCCTCGACGAGGAATTCAAAATCGGAAAATTCAGCGCCAAGAAATACTATCAGGATTGCTTCGGAATCTACAACAACGAGAAAATGGAGGCCGAGAAAATCAAGATCAAGGTTTTCGGCAAACGTGAGGTAAACACCCTGAAAGACCTCCCACTCCACCACTCCCAAAAAGAAATCGAGAAAACCGACGAATACTCAATCTTCGAGTACCGCCTGAAACCCAGCCTCGACTTCCAAGGTCAGATACTTTCAAGAGGAGCGTTCCTCCAGATTCTAGAGCCTCAATCGCTGGTTGACAGCATAAGGAAGACATTGAGCGAGGCATTAGGAAGATACGAGGGATAAAAAATCATCAAATATCCCATTCTCCATTTCCCCCGACCTCAGCGATTAATGACACGTGGTGGAGGTCGGGGCTACGGAGCGTGAAGGTCCTCAAGAGGACCTATGAATATATACATCAACAAAAACCTGAGGTCTTTAGACCTCCACGTTCCGTAGCCCCGACCTTAACTAAACATCAAAAACAGAAAAGGTCGGGGATTCATCGGGGTGAAAAAAAATTCAAAAAAAATCTCACCCTGCACCGCATTTTGGGACACTTACCATATTATCTTTGTACCGTAATCAGAAAAATGAAAATGAAAAATACTACTGACGAAAGGAAAAAACAAAAATATTAATTAACCTAACCTATTTTTTCTTTATTATTTAATTTCTTGTTGTTTTAGTTTTATTATGAAAACGCCCTAAGAATCCGATACTTAGGGCGTTTTTTTTATGTTGAATTATTACAAAATATCATCTTTAAACTTAAGAAACGCATCAATTACAAACAAACATCCATTATTGAAGATAACATTCTTGGGAAGTAAATCAGACACAATATAACGTATTGTTTCATAATCTCCATCGGATACTTTTGTTCCGAAACCTGAAAACCATTTATCAATCTCATTTTCGGTGGCATAACGTCCTTCGATAAAAATCTGTTCCGCAACAATTTCAAAAAGTCCAAAATGACTGCGTCCAAAACCAATTACATTTAAAGTCGTTTCGGGGAAAAGTGTGTTATGAATTATTATCCTGTACAAAGAATCAAGCAAAGAACCATAAACCTCAGAATCGATAGTTTTCAAAACCTTACGATTCTCAGAATCCATATAAACTGTTGACTCACTACCAAAGGCATACGCTTTGCCATACTTGGTACGAAAATAATTATCTGTATTATCATACCAAATATTGTGCTTTTTAGCAAAGACTTCAATTAATTGCTCTTCCTGTACATTGGATCGTTCTGCAACATTTCCTCGTTGCGACGGAGTTGTTCGTCGGCTTCGGCTCGCAACAAAGGTCGCTGCTGCCATTTTGTTATTAACTCCATACAACGTCTTGAGTTCTGCAAATGTGCCTCGCTCAAATATTGACCGTTGCATTCCGAAATCGAAATATTCTTGAATTCCATAATTATATATAATTTCAGCGTCTTGTAAAATCTGATCGATTTCCGATTCATTTACATCGACTTTATTAATATCCATAATCGACAAATTTACGAAAGCAAAGATAATGAATGTTTTTGAAAATGCAATTATTACTTACACAATCTTCCAATAAATTTTATTCACTACCTTCTGCATCTTCTCACCAGTCATCTTCTTGGCCTCGTCCAATTCAACGACAGTCTCGGCAAACAAAGGAAAAACATTCTCTTCTAAAACTTCGCTCTTTCCGCAAACCACCACAACCTTCTTTTCCAATCTCTCGCAGCGCTTGATGATATTGCCGGTAATCTTTCCCTGAAGGCTCTGATTGTCGAAACTGCCCTCACCGGTGATGATGAGATCGGATTCTGAGGCGAACTTGTCGAACTCTATTGAGTCGAGCACGAAATCGGCGCCGGGGATTATCTTTCCGCCAATAAGGCCGATGATTCCGCAAGCAATTCCGCCGCCCGCTCCCGCTCCTGGAATGTCGAGAACATCAATTCCGAAATCACGCTTGATAATCCCGGCAATGTGATGAAGCGCGCCGTCGAGGAACTCAACC
>JAZUEG010000265.1:0-5513 GCA_045640025.1 Bacteroidales bacterium | reverse complement strand
TTTGATAAGTACACTGACGAAATGATTGCCGAAATACAGAAAAAGATCAACAACAGGCCTCGGAAAAAATTAAATTTCGAGACCCCAAAAAAGATGTTTTTCGCTCATTTTAAATAATTGCACTTGAATGTTGAACCTACGGTTTTCGGAAAAAGTGACGGATATTTTTGTAAGTTCAAAATTATTAGTAATTTAGCACAGAAATATCAACTAATATGCTTAGAAGTTTATAGCCAGCGGTTCTCAGCTTGGAATCGCTTTGGCCGAGACTCCTTCTGTGCCTATAGGAAGTGTAACTGTAAAAAAATGTATCCGCTTGATTTTGAAGAATTTCTGTGGGCGGTTCGTGGCGGGGAAATATTTTATGGGTAGGAATTCAAACGTTTTTTTGAGTAATTCACTCTGGCTCATGAGACTATATCCGATATTTTTTCATATATCTTATTGCATCCATTCCTATAAATAATGTAAAAGACAACCATTATAAGCGCCGCGAACAACAATGTAATGGGCATTACGATTAAGCCGATAAACACAAACGGTATAGTCCAGATAATCAAGAATATGATTGTAAAAATAGAAAGCCTGGTAGAGATATGTACAGTTGACCCGTCAGCTTCCTCAGAAACACTAACCTTAGCAACCGGAGCAAATGAATTCCTCGTTAAGGGCGTAGGTACTTTTTTCAACTCAAACGTTCCTCCCACCTTTTTGCCGTAGAAGAATCTGTCCGAATAATTAAACATTGAGAATGATGACCTGAAATCAACATTCATCGCAATCCGATTCTCCACTTCTGATTTCGGCAAACTTGTCTTTATCTGGTAATCCATAATTTGTAATTAATAATTAACAATTATGCTTTTTTCAATTCGTCGATGATGAATTTTTCCAGAGTCTCAGCATCAGGCAGTGTAAGCATATAAGTTGAAACGAACAATTTGTTGTCGAGGCCAGCCAATGCGTACTCCACCATCTTTTTGCCCTTGTGGGTGCAGAGCAAAATTCCAACAGGAGGATTGTCGCCAGGATGCATCTCATTTTCGCGGAAATACGATACGTATGCATTAAGTTGGCTGAGGTCAGAATGTCGGAATTCATCGTCCTTGAGCTCGATGATTACGTTGCAATGGAGTATCCTGTTATAGAAAACCAAGTCGCAGAAATAGTATTCGTCATCTATTATCAAACGTTTTTGACTGGCCTCAAAACAGAAACCTTTACCAAGTTCCAAAATGAAATCCTTGAGGTTGGCAAGCAATGCCTTTTCCAATTCAGACTCGGAGAGAGCATCGAATTTAAGACCAAGAAATTCGAACGTATATGGTTCTTTTATCGACAATTGAACATCGACGTTATGCTCCGTTCCCTGAATAAGCAATTCTGGCTTACGGCTCATTCCCGACCTGAAAAACAGATTTGTCTTTATCTGACGCCTGAGTTCCTTAACCGACCAACAACATTTTATACACTCCAACTCATAAAAGAATCTGCCTAATTTATCATCTACCGTAAGGATCTCTCTAATATGAGAAAAAGATAGCTTTGTCAAAATTTCTTGTGCTGGTGTAATATATTCTATACTATTTGTCGGATTTTTACCCAAAAAGTGCGACGGCGTCGCACTTTTTGGAGATAGCAAATATTCACGGATTTGAGGATAGCTAAGATAAAAATTTCTTGCCACCTTAAACAAAGTTTCGTTCAAGCCCTTCTCGTTTACGCTTCTTTCAAGCTTTTTGAGAAGTCCGTCGCCGTAATTTGCCCGGTCGCTGCCTTTCTGTTCGTATTCCACTATGTAATATCCAATTACATAATTACGCACGGTCATTATGCGGTTGATGGCTTTCATCGCCGACACCCGCATTGTATTGTTGATAGACCTTACAGCGTCTGACAATTGATTGAAGGACGTTGCGGTTTCCTCGGACCAATTCTCCGGCAAATTGTATTCTGAAAGATTGATATATAAAGTTTCGTTCATTATCGGTCTCCGTTAATAGTATTGTTTGCAAAGATAGAAAATTTTTTTTGCAAAAAAAATCCCAATCACCCAAACAAATCTACTAATGATTTTTACCATAACACAAAGTATTGATTTCGCCACGAAGTTACAAAAAACTAATTTCGTGGCGAAATTTTAGGGGTAAAATTTCGCCACGAAACGAAAAAATATCGTTTCGTGGCGAAAATGAAATCATTGTTGTTGAGAATGTCAGCAATCTTCGATAAAGGCACATCTTATGAGACTATTGCCAATATTTTTTCGTATATCTTATTGCATCCGCTTCTATAAACAACGTAAAAAATAGCCATGATAAATGCTACTAATAGCAATGACACGGGCATAGCAATTAAGCTCATAAACAAAAGTGGCACTGCCCATATAATCAGGAAAATGCTTGTAAAATTAGAAAGTTTGGTTGAGATGTTTACGATTGAGCCGTCGGCATTCTCTACAACCCTAATTGTTGCAACCGGGGCAAATGAATTCCTTGAAAACATCATAGGTACTTTTTTTAACTCAAAAGTATCTCCCTGCTTTTTACCGTAAAAGAATTTGTTTGGATAGTTAAATATAGATAATGACGACCCAAAAGCAACATTCATAGCAATGCGATTTTCAACTTCTGATTTGGGTAAATTTGTCTTTATCTGGTAATCCATAATTTATATAGCTTAATGATGGAATTCGGTGAATTGTTTCTTTTTCTAACTAACTTTGAATATATTGGTGTTTGCAAAAGTACATAAAAAAATAATTGGCAAGAGCAAATTCCATATTAATTTTCTCCACGAAACAGCAAAATCCCGTTTCGTGGAGAAAATTCCTAACCTTTTATACTTGTTGACTTCTTCAAAAATTGACATTTACAAAGATAATTAAAAACAACGGGAAATACAATAAAAAAAATTCGCCACGAAACAGCAAACAGCATATTACGTGGCGAAAAGGAATCAAAAACAATTTCATACCTCTATCAGCAAGAACGCAAGATAATGAGGAATTACAAGGGTCTGACTACTGAGGGCGATATTGTAATCACCTATTTTAATTGCTGTATTCACGTGGTATTTGTCTTGGTTTTGGAGGACGGTTCTCAATGATTTGGCATTGCCATCAGAAGCCTTGCATTCCACGGGTACGCATTTCCCCTTGTATCGGATTAGGAAATCAAGTTCTATACCGCTGTTTTTGTGGTAATAATAGAGTTTGCGTCCCATCTTGGAGAAAACATCAGCAAGCAAATTCTCGAATATGGCTCCCTTATATCCGTAGAGGTTGCCTTGCGATATGCTCCAGGCAGTGCCATCTTCCAGCATACTTACAAACAATCCTGTATCAGCCATATATATCTTGAACTCGTCGCGCAGGGCGTTCCCGTCCAAAGGCAATTCTGTAATCTCGGTATTATAACACCTCCTTACGATGCCGGCGTCTTCTATCCATTGCAGACATCCCTCATAATTGCGACCTCGTGCCCCTTTTTTTATTGATGAGTATGTAAACTTCTTATATTCCCGGCTCAGTTGCGAGGGTATCGAGTTGAAACACTCCACAATGCGGGGCTTGTCGGTAGGCGAGGCATACTTCACCATATCGCTCCTATAATCCTCAAGTATAGAAAGTTGTGTATTCCTGACTTCACGGATATCATTGGTTTCGAAAAATGCCTTCACCGCAGCAGGCATTCCGCCTACTATAATATATTGCTGCAACAGTTCACGCATTCTTTGGTGTATTACAGAATCTACGGGCAGATGCTTTTCAAGACAATCTTTCAGATAGCTGATATGCTCGTCCTTTATGCCGTTGGCCCAAAGCCATTCCTCAAAATCCATTGGATACATATCCACTATTTGCTCGTAGCCTACAGGAATTGGAGCGTCGGAATTGTAGCCGTTTACTCCAAGAAGCGAACCTGTGCATATTACATCGTAGCGACCATCGAGAGCAAAATACTTCAGTGACGTTCTTGCCTTGGGACAGTCCTGTATCTCGTCAAAGACAATGCAGGTATTCCCTTTCTCGAAAAGTGCGTCGGTAATTCCAGCCATAGAAATATTCCTTGTGATCCTATCGATATCCATCGGGCCATCGAAAATATCCTTCAATTCTGGATGCGCAAAAAAGTCCAAATAAATTACATTTTTGTAATTATCTTTGGCAAATTTTGTAACAGAGAAAGTTTTTCCGCACTGACGCACACCCTTTATGATTATTGGTTTTCGGTCAGGTCTTTGCTTCCATTTCGTAAGTATCTGATTTATTTTACGTTTATACATATCCTACACATTTTATGCCCCACTTTTTGAGGTTTCGTGCACATTTTATGCCCGAGTTTTGTGATGAATCCGCACATTTTATGGGGGAGTTTTCGCTGCGAAGATAATAAAAACTGATTATGTGAGGAAACTATTATAAAAAATTTCGCCTCGCCAAAACAAAAAAAACTCCGTCCCAGAAAAACCTTTCCGAGACGGAGTTTTCAATTATTTCAATCACTTCAATTACTTCAATCACTTGAAGTGAGAAGCGTTTACTCTGCAAAGTCAGCTGCAATCTTCTCTATCCAGGCCTTAACGTCGTTGTCGGCGAGGTTTGGAAGGTTCAGCTTGCCCTTCTTGTTGATGCCGCGGAGGTCGTTTACGAGCTTGCCGAACTTGGCGTCCTTCAAGTCCTTAACCATCAGGAATCCGAGTTTCTGGATTGTTGGAACCCACTCCTCAGGAATGCCGTATGCGGTGTATGCGCTTACTGGGTCGTACTCAAGCTTCTTCTCAGGCTTCATGGATGGGAAGAAGAGAACATCCTGGATAGACTCAGAATTTGTCATAATCATGGTGAGACGGTCGATACCGATACCTACGCCTGCTGTTGGAGGCATACCGTGGTCGATGGCTGTGAGGAAGTCCTCGTCGAGAACCATAGCCTCCTCGTCGCCGCGCTTGGCGAGCAGGAGCTGATCCTCGAATCTCTGACGCTGGTCGATTGGGTCGTTGAGCTCAGAATAAGCATTGCAGAGCTCCTTACCATTACAGATAGCCTCGAAACGCTCTACGAGACCTGGCTTGCTGCGGTGCTTCTTGGTAAGAGGCGACATCTCTACAGGATAGTCGGTGATGAAAGTAGGCTGAATGATCTTGCTCTCGCAGGTCTCGCCGAAAATCTCGTCGATGAGCTTGCCCTTACCCATTGTTGAGTCCACTTCAACGCCGAATCCCTTGGCAGTCTCGGCGAGCTGAGCCTCATCCATATTGCTGATATCCACGCCGGTGTAGTGCTGGATAGCCTCAGCCATTGTGAAACGCTGCCATGGACGCTTGAAATCGATCTCGTTCTGACCAACCTGGATCTTTGTCTTGCCGTTGAGGGCCAGACAAACCTTCTCAACCATCTCCTCAACGGTATCCATCATCCAGTAGTAGTCCTTGTAAGCCACGTAGAGCTCTATCTGGGTGAACTCAGGATTGTGGAAACGGTCCATACCCTCGTTGCGGAAGTCCTTGGC
>JAZUEG010000264.1:0-6900 GCA_045640025.1 Bacteroidales bacterium | reverse complement strand
GAAGAGACAGTATGGCTGTCTCAAGAACAAATGTCGGTGCTTTTCGAGAAGGCAAAATCTACGATAAATGAGCATATTAAGCATATTTTTGAGGAAGGCGAACTAGAAGAGGCTGCCTCTGTCAAGAAATTCGGAATTTCCGAATTTCAGCAAAAAGCACCCTTCTATTACAATTTGGATGTAATCATTTCTGTTGGATACAGAGTGAAATCATTGCGTGGAACTCAGTTTAGACAGTGGGCAACCAAGAGGTTGAACGAATTCATTATAAAGGGCTTTACTCTCGATGATGAGCGATTGAAGAATGGAGGTGGCCGCTATTATAAGGAATTGCTGCAAAGGATTAGGGACATTCGTTCGAGTGAGCGAAATCTTTGGCAACAAGTCACCGATATTTATGCCACAAGTGTGGATTATGATTCCAAGTCGCAACTTACAATTGATTTTTTTGCTACAGTTCAAAACAAAATGCATTATGCCGTCCATCACCAAACAGCTGCGGAAGTAGTGTATAATCGTGTGGATAATACAAAGCCGTATGTCGGTATGACAAATTTTAAGGGCAATTATGTTACAAAAAGCGACGTCGTAATTGCCAAAAACTATTTGTCAGAAATAGAGTTGCAGAAATTGAATTTGTTGACTGAAGGTTTTTTGGGCTATGCTGAATTGCAGGCTTTGGAACAAAAGCCAATGCGAATGCAGGATTGGAAGGAATTCCTTGATAAGCAATTGTTGATGCTAAATAAGGATATACTGAAAGGCAAGGGAACAATTTCGCACAAGCAGGCTGTCGAGAAGGCCGAAACCGAGTTTGAGATCTATCGTGCAAACGAGATGCGTCGTCTTGAAAGTGATTTCGATAAGGCAGTAAAAAAATTGAAATAAAAGTGGCATTTCACGAAAAATGCTTGCTTATCGTTGCGTAACCGTCGCCAGAATCCGTCTTGAGGTTCAGCGCAATATGAAGGAATATGCCATCATCACCGTCATCAAGCAATATTCCGTGAATATCACTCTTGTGGATGGCAACGGCAATTCCACCGTGAAGGTGCTGAACTCGTCCAATGGCGTTGATTCGGCGTTGTATGTTGGTCAGAAGATAACGGCGTAACCCCCACCATGCCCACCACTGGCCGCCGCATTTGCGACATACTTAAATCCATTCGCCGTGAGATCGCATTGAGGAACGGAATCGACTTAGAGATTCCTCATTGCGATTTCAAGGGTGAGTGTGCGGGTACGTGTCCGCAGTGCGAGAGCGAGATTGCGTATCTCACAGAGGAATTAAAGAAAAAAGACAATGTTGTCATAGATGGAATAGGAGAGAGGTTTTTAGAGAATGTGGTCTTCGAGGACAGCACCGAGGCCACAAAGGTTTATCTTGATGAATTGTATAAATCATTGAGGGAACAGGACAGGCAGAACTCGGAGGCGGTGGAACAGTTGTTGTCTGCCAAGCAGAAACTTGAAACTGAACTTGCAGACTTGCCTTCCGACTCTTTGAAACGGGAAAGGCTTTTGCTTGGAATCAGGAATCTGGAAGAGGCGATCAGAGATTTGAGTAAGTGAAAAAAAATAAAAAACCAATAGTTTGATTTCTCAGGGACTACTGGGGATCAACAACGCAAATTTATTCCTTTTTTTGCAAATTTCCAACAATTTTTTCTTATATTTGCGCAAATCAAAAATTGAAACATTATGGAAAACGCTGTTATTGCAAATAATGTTTGGGACTTGGTTAGAAACCTGGACCTCGACATTCAGTTTGACTTGTGGGAAAAATTGTCGAAGGTTTTCTCGAAGAGTAAAACTGCGGACACAACTTCTCATAAGGATCATGTTTTGTCTGATAAGGAAAAACTTGGGATCTTTAATGATTGTGTAGGTTCTTGGGATTGGCCAGAGGACGAATACCCAACAGATCAGTTTATTGCTGATATAAGAGGAGGAAATTGGGATGAATATAATGATCGTATAACCAAAATGATTGAGGAAAATGAAGAAGTTTTTGTTGGACACTAACATTCTCATCCATTCTTTCAGGAATCAGTTCAAGGTAGCCGAAAAGATTAAGGAAATCGGCATACAGAATTGTTATATCTCGGAGTTGACATTGGCAGAGTTGAAGGTTGGATTGGAGGTTTCAAGACAAAAGGGTTATCCTCTTAATAAAAAAGTCCAAAAATTCATTGAAAATGCAAATGTTTTGGATATATCAAACGCAATTAGTATGTATGCCTCCGAAAGAGCTAGATTGCAGATAGTAGGAACGCCTTGTCATAATGGCTTCGATCTTATGATTGGTTGCAGTTCTGTGGTTAACAACATGATAATGGTAACCGAAAACCTCAAGGATTTTCAGAATATCAAAGATATCGAAATCCAAAACTGGGTAAAAAGAGACTAACATAGAACACAATTATCCCCAAAAAATACCATGAGAAAACTTATACTTATCCTGGCAGTGATGATATCTGCCGTGGTATCTGCCAATGCACAGAACACCAATATGGAAATATTATTCAATTTCGACAAGTGTGAGTACTGGACCGAGGGCACCGGACATTACGAGGTGGAGGCGGTTTTCTACCAGAAACAGCCTCAGGGATTCGACAAGTTCTGGGAAAAGCGCAAGAAAGAGCTCTGCTCAGTGTTCCAGAATGCAGCCAACCTGTCCACGGGAGGCAAGTACCTCTTTGGCGGATACATCAACTCTCCATATTACGTACGTGTGATTGTGGAGCAGGTGGATCCCGATGGCGAGGTTGACTGCAATGTCAAGATCCTGCGCCGAGGTGCCGAAGGCGAGTACGAGCCCACCATTGCCGAGTTTTATATTGGAGCTAATGGCAAAAAATCGCAGAGCTACGACAATATCTCTGCCGAAGGTTTCCGCAAGGCTGGCCTCAAGTTCGGAAAACTGATGATCAAGAATCGACCGGTAAGATAAAATATACTTTATAATTAATAATTTGCAAGGAAAAATGAAAAAGTTTTTATTTACATTCGTCATCTGTCTGATGGCGATGGCGGGGTTTGCACAGGACAGCACCGCTGTTTCTAATGCTCAGGACCTTGGCGAGGGCAAGGTGGAGAAACTCTATTACAAGGCCAAGAAGATGCCTACCAACTGCATCAAGGCCAAGAACAAGAGCGAGAGCTACATCCGTCAGGTAACCGTGGTGTTCTACGATAAGTACAGCCACATGCGCCAGGCCGTGCAGATCTCCAACATCCGTCCCCACAAGAAGGAGAAGGTGGACTACATCAACATCCGCCGCATGATCAAGACATGGGGCAAACAGCTGGATTCCAAGAACTTCGACCTCGTGGTGGAGATCGACCTCACTCCCGGATTCGAGATTCTCTCCACTCAGGAGAAGCACAACAATCTCGTAATCAATATCATCGACAAGGGCGCATGGAAATAGCCACGCCATTAGCTGCTAAAAAAAAACACTGATCTGCCGGAAAACTCCTAATGGCAAATCAGTGTTTTTTTATTGGTGTCAGTTTTGTTTCTTGCTGGTTCTTGTGCTACTCGGCCGACTCTGTCTTCTTGTTGATGAGGTCGTTGATCTTCTTGGACGACTCACGCATCTTGGCGAGCTCATTGGCATCAGCCTTTGATATCTTGAGGATGTCGGCGTTCAGGTCCTTGATGATGGCGAGGTATGTCTTCACATTGTCGTTGGCAATGTTGAGCTTGGCCACATAGTTGCTGAAAGTCTTGTCCTGGCCGGTCTTGGCTATGCAGGTCTGGTCGTTTTCGATGTAGCGGCTCATGTACTTGTTCATCTCTGGAGTGGCCACGTCCTTCAGCTCGTTGAGGGTGTTGCGTACAAGCTCTATGGTGCTGTATACGCTTCCTATCTTGAGGCGGAGGTCGGTGTCCTCTATGAAGTTTCCGTTGGAGATAAAGTTCTCCTCTATCCAGCGGTCCTGGTTCTTGAAGCTCTCCTGGTAGTAGATGCCGAAGAAGTTGTCGGCCGCGTCCTCAGGCAGCTGCTCGGCCTCCGATATCTCGTCCAGATAGTCTACACCAAACTGTGTGTACTCCTGGAGCGCTGTGATCTGTGCCTCGTAGTTCTCGAGGTTGTTGATGGTGGCCACTATGATTTTCTGATAGTTGTCGGCCTTGTCGGCGTCTTCCTTGGCCTTGTCTACAAAGAGACCGATTATGATACCTATCGCTGTTGCGATGATGGTGTTGATAGCGTCAATTGTGAGTTTCTTCCAATTGAGGTTTTCCTTGAATGAATTTTCTTCTGCCATTTTTTTGTGTTTTTATTATTGTTTATTTATTGAGATTATTTTTTTTCTACAGTTGGCTCTCTGGGCAGGTGAGTATTTGGTTGCCCTTAGAGATGTCGCCGGTGGTGAGTCCCAGCTTAAACCATTTCATCCTCTGCTCCGATGTTCCGTGGGTAAACTCCTTGGTGTTCACGTATCCGCGCGATGATTTCTGGAGGTAGTCGTCGCCTATCTGGTGGGCGCACTTTATGGCCTCTTCCACGTCCTTGTCGGATATCGAGTTGTATCCCTTGTTCTCGTAGAATCCCCAGATACCGGCATAGAAGTCAGCTAATAGCTCTATTCTTACAGATATCTTGTTGGCCTCGGCCTCGGTGCGGCACTGGTTCATCTGCTGGTGGAGCTTGCCGAGAAGTCCCAGCTCGTTTTCCACGTGGTGGCCTACCTCGTGGGCTATCACGTATGCGTAGGCAAAGTCGCCGCCCGCCTTCAGCTGGTTTTTCATCGTGGAGTAGAAACTCAGGTCGATGTACAGTTTCTGGTCGCCCGAGCAGTAGAATGGGCCGGTAGCTGATGTCGCGTTTCCGCAGGCTGTCCTTACCTCCCGCTCAAAGTATACCATCTTTGGATTGTGGTACTCCAGGCCGTTCTGCTTGAATATGTATGTCCACACATCCTCGGTGCTGCCGAGGATTACGCTGCAGAACTGCGCGAGCGATTCCTCGTTGAGGCTCTCCACGTCCTTCTCGCTGAACTTGATGGATTGTGTGTTCTGGGGAGCGCTTGATGTGGTCTGCTGCGATACCACTACCTCGTTGCCTCCCACCATCTGCTGGCTCTGTATGAGGCTTGCGTCTCCTGTAGTCATGTATACCACATATCCTAATATTACGGCCAGTGTGCCGAAAATTCCGCCTTTGGCTGCGCCAGAGACTTTCTTGTTGGAGCCCGATGATGCGCCGCTTCTGCGGTCCTCCACGTTCGAGCTGCCTCTACGTCCGTCTAATTGCATTTTATTATCGTATTATTGGTTTGTATTATGTATTTCGGTAGCGCAAATTTATAAAAAAAAATAATAATTAAAAATTTTGTTAATTTTTTGTTGGTCTAAAATTTATAAACTATCTTCGCAAAGGATAAATACTTAAACTGATGGGACCTATTAGACAGATATTTTTGGGTATTAATAGCTACAGGCGCTCCTTCGGCATTATCAGGGAGTGTGGCCTGGGCAAGTATTTTGTGCTGCCTGTTATTATCAACGTGGCGCTTGTGGTGCTTTTGTGGTATGGCAGCGGATGGCTGGGCGACTGGCTTGGCGACTGGCTTACTGCCAAGTTTTCGGCTGATGGCGGGGGATTCTGGGGATTCCTGACAACTCTGCTCAGCGGCATCATAAAGGTGGTGGCATATCTGCTGTTCATTTTTGTGGGCGGTCAGATAGTGAATATGCTGATGGCGCCTGTATATTCCATCCTCTCCGAGAAGGTGGACCAGCATATTACCCACCGCACATACGAGACCACCGCCTCTATGACTATGAGCGATATCTGGCGCGGTGTGGTTATCACATTCAAGTGCACCATCAAGGAGCTGGTGGTAACATCGCTTCTGCTCCTGCTCAATCTCGTGCCGGTGATAGGCACAGTGGCGTCGCTGGTGCTCATTTTCCTTGTCAACTGTTATTATTTCGGATACTCGTTTCTCGATTATGCCCACGAGCGCGAGCGCCGCAATGCCGACGCTACCTCCAGTGAGGTTTTCAAGTACAAGTATCTGGCCATTACCATCGGCGCGCTCTATGCACTGTCGCTCTACGCGGTTTGCGGAGCGTTCATAGCGGCGTTTGTGGGCGGACTTTCCACCATAGCGGCCACACTGGCACAGCTAAAGCTCGATGGATATGGCGACAATGTAGAATAAGACTCCACTTATAATATTCAATATGGATAAACTTAAGATAGTATTGGTTTCGTATCACAATTCGCTTCCTTTCCTCTATGGCCTGGAGCATTCCGATTTCATCAGGGATAATTGTGAGATCATACTCAAATACCCCTCGGAGGGCGCTCAGATGCTTCTCCGCAAGGAGTGTGATATAGCCTTAGTGCCCGTGGGCATTATACCACAGCTCAAAATCAGCTATATTGTATCTAAGTATTGCATTGGAGCTGAAGGCAGGGTAAGGTCGGTGATACTGGCCAGCCAGGTGCCTATCGATCAGATTACGCGTGTATACCTCGACTATCAGTCGGCCACGAGTGTGCGCCTTGTAAGGATTCTGGCCAAGCATCACTGGAAGATTCAGCCCGAATTTGTGGATGCCAAGCCCGGCTACGAGACTCAGATACAGGGTACCACGGCAGGAGTGATTATCGGCGACCGTACCTTCGAGTTCACCGATTTCAAGTACAAGTACGACCTCGCCGAGGAGTGGATCAATCTTACCGGCTCGCCCTTCGTATTCGCCGCATGGCTGGCCGTAAAACCCATAAAGCCCGAGGTCAAGAAGGCTCTCAACGAGGCCCTGGAATACGGAATCTCCCACATCGAGGATGTTATCCAGACATACAAGAAACAGTTCAGCGAAAACTTCAATCCCGTGGAGTATTATACTCAGAACATCAGCTACTACCTCAACGA
>JAZUEG010000263.1:0-6629 GCA_045640025.1 Bacteroidales bacterium | reverse complement strand
GCGATGTAGTCCTTATCGTCGATCTGGTAGAGGGCGGCGCGTGTTTTGCCGTCGAGCTTCAGCTCAAAGATGTAGTTTACGTCATCAAACTTCAGCAGGAGGTCGGCCTTGCCCTTTGCACTCTCGGGATTGGCTATTACGTCGGCACCGTAGGAAGCAAGCATTGTGTATAATACCGAATGGTAGTGTCTCTCGTTCTGATTATTGAGCGAGAACGGGAACTTCCTATAGAAGAGGTTGAGGTATTTCATGAACCCTGCAATGTCGCCATCGAATTTCAGGTCCTTGTAGGCGCTCATCATATAGTCGTTGGTATCCTCGTCACGATGGTATGCATACGACATCAGACTATCGGCAAACGCCTGTCTTACTTCTTTGTTTGGGAATCCTAATGTAAATTCCTCTCTTCTCTCATTGTAGTTCTTTATTGATATATATCCCGCCTGATAGAGAAATGGAATAAGGTCGGATACTTTTTCCACAGGTTTGCTGAAACGCTCTATTGTGCATTTCACGTTGTTCAGTTTGGGCATCTCGATCTCAAACTTGTTGATAAGTTTGATCAATGACGAAGGTGTTCCTGTATCGAACCAGTAGTTTCTCAATTGCTTGCTGTTGAGTGCACTGAAAACCGAATAAGGATTGAATATATCCTTTTTCTCTGTTGAGAAATGGTATCCGTCGTATCTCTCCTTGAATTTCTTGACAGCATCTTCGTATGTGATTTTGTTTTTGCTTGCGAAAGCCTCCAGGTCCTCTTTCAGCACTGTTGTCATCTCCTCCTTGGTGATTCCGCACAATCCCTCATATTCTGGTTCAAGGGAGATGTCTGTCAGATTGTTGAGCGCCGAGAATATCGACATCTGCGAGAACTTGGTGATTCCGGTGATGAATACGAAACGGAGCTTGGGATCAAGGTCTTTCAGAGGAGAGAACAGGTCGTTCATCTTCTCACGGACCTTTGCCTGAAGCTCGTCGTTGTCGATGGTGTTGAGCATCTGCGCATCGTATTCGTCGAGGATTATTGCTACTTTTTTGCCAGTCTGATTGTAAGCGGTTTTTACGATTGTTTCAAATCGTCCGCTGTAGCTTGATGATTTATTCTCTATATTGTATTTTTTCTCGTATTCTACAAGCCTTCTGTCAATAAGATCGTCAACGCCAACTACACTCCCGTTTTTGTTTGCCGCAAAACTGATATGTATAACCGGATATTCCACCCATTCGGTTTCCAACTTCTCAATTGCGAGACCTCTGAACAGATCTTTCCTGCCCTCGAAGTAACTCTTCAATGTACTGCATAGCAGTGACTTGCCGAATCGTCGTGGTCTTGATAGGAAGATACATGAATACTGGGCCAAATTGTAAATCAATTCGGTCTTATCTACATAGACACGTTTTTCTGTTATCAGTTTCTCGAATGTCTGTGATCCTATGGAATATCTGCGCTGTGCCATTTTTGATTTGCCATTTTCGATTGTGCAAAGATAATAATTTGATTGGAAATCGGCAAGGATTATTTTTGCCATTTAATTATTATTGCCTAATTTTAGGGCGTGAAAAATCATTAAGAAACCAATATATGAAAAAATTAAATTTACTAAGGGCAGCGTTTCTCGCCTTGGTTCTCGGACTGGGGGCAGTTTCCGACAGTTACGGACAGGAGAACAGCGGAAGTCAGGAACAGACTAATAAAAAAACAAACTTGACTTGTACTGTGGCTGAGTTCGCAGAAAAGTATCATACACTGAAAAAAGGCGAAGATGTATCAGTGACCCTTACAGATGTAAGTGACGAGAACATTGTGCAGGTAAGAGAGGTAATAATTGGGATGATGGACTATAAGATCGATTTAGTTCTTCAATCTAAAAACAAAGGCCTTACAAAGATTGGGGAAGAAGCCTTCTCATATTGCGAAAGCCTTACCAGCATCACAATTCCTAATAGCGTTACTGAGATAGGGAATAATGCCTTCTCATATTGCTCCAGCCTTACCAGCATCACAATTCCTAATAGCGTTACTGAGATCGGGAATAATGCCTTCTCATATTGCTCCAGCCTTACCAGCATCACAATTCCTAATAGCGTTACTGAGATCGGGGAAGGAGTCTTCTCATATTGTGGAAGCCTTACCAGCATCACTATTCCTAATAGCGTTACAAAGATTGGGACAACCGCCTTCTATTGTTCCAGCCTTACCAGCATCACTATTCCTAATAGCGTTACTGAGATTGGGAAAGATGCCTTCTCAGATTGCTTCAGCCTTACCAGCATCACTATTCCTAATAGCGTTACAAAGATTGGGGACGAAGCCTTCCGTTGGTGCGAAAGCCTTACCAGCATCACAATTCCTAATAGCGTTACTGAGATTGGATACAATGCATTTGAAGAAACTGCCATAACTGATTTAAAAATCCCAAAATCTGTAAAGAACTGGGGCGAATACGAGTTTAAAAATGGTCACCTTACCAGCATCACTATTCCTAATAGCGTTACAAAGATTGGGGAAGGAGCCTTTTGGGGGTGCAAAAGCCTTACCAGCATCACAATTCCTGAGAGCGTTACAAAGATTGGGGACAGAGTCTTCTCATATTGCGAAAGCCTTACCAGCATCACAATTCCTAATAGCGTTACTGAGATAGGGAATGGTGCCTTCCAGAGTTGCAAAAGCCTTACCAGCATCACAATTCCTGAGGGTGTTACTGAGATTGGGGGAGGAGCCTTTTGGTGGTGCAAAAGCCTTACCAGCATCACAATTCCTAATAGCGTTACAAAGATTGGGAAAGGAGTCTTCGAATATTGCACTGGTCTTACTAACATCACAATCTCTGAGGGTGTTACTGAGATAGGGAATGGTGCCTTCTGGGGTTGCAAAAGCCTTACCAGCATCACTATTCCCAATAGCGTTAAATGGATTTATTCTGATGTTTTCGAATATTGCGAGAATCTCGAAACCATCTACTGCTCGCAGTCTCTCTACGACAAATACCACGAAAGGTATCCTAAAATGGTGGTGAAGAAATAATAACCCAACGCCCCGGCGGAAATGCAAAATCCTGCATTCCGTCGGGGCGTTTTTTTATTGTAATCTTAATCAAAATTGGCGGAAATTGACAAAAACAGCATTTTAAAATTGGTGGAAATTGACAAAAACAGCATTTTGAATTTGGTGGAATTTGACAAAATGATTATTTTTGCACAAAACATTACCATTATGGAAGATATAAAGTGCTTTAAAAGAAAGATTTACGAAAAACTCATCACCTGGAAGAAAGAACGCGATGGCAAAACAGCCGTTTTGATTCAGGGGGCAAGACGAATAGGCAAATCTACTATTGCTGAATTATTCGCAAAGAATGAATACAAATCATATATCTTGGTTGATTTTTCGGTAGCCAAACCCGAGGTCCACGAACTGTTCAAGGATCTATCGGACCTTGACTATATTTTCACAAGGCTGCAATTCATATATCAGACCCAATTGTTTGAAAGGCAATCGGTTGTAATATTCGACGAGGTTCAGAAACAGCCCCTTGCCCGTCAGGCCATCAAGCATTTGGTAAAGGATCACCGATTCGACTATATTGAGACGGGGTCATTGATATCTGTACACAAAAGCACCAAAAACATACTCATTCCTTCTGAGGAGACACGCATCGACATGTTTCCCATGGATTTTGAGGAATTCAGATGGGCGCTTGGTGATACTGCCACAATACCGCTACTGAAAATGGCGCTTCAGAAAAAAATGCCTCTCGGCGATGGCGTTCACAGGAAACTTATGCGCGATTTCAGACTGTATATGCTGGTAGGAGGAATGCCTCAGGCTGTTTCGCAGTATCTCGAAACAAACAATCTCAGTCAGGTTGACATGGTAAAAAGAGATATCATCCAACTCTACGAAGAGGATTTCAACAAATTGGACGATTCAGGAAAAGCTAAGGCTATTTTTGATTCAATACCAGAGCAGTTGAGCAAAAACGCATCAAGATACGTAATTTCTCAAGCCATAAAAAACGGGCGTCAAGACAGGGTACAGGATGTCATCAAGCAATTGGAAGACTCTATGGCCGTAAATATCGCTTATCATTCCGACGACCCTAATGCAGGTCTCGCCCTATCCAAAGATTCTTTCAGATACAAAATGTATATTGGTGATACAGGCCTGTTCGTAACCCTGGCTTTCAAGAACAAGGATTTTACGGAAAACATTATTTACGAGAAATTGCTGAGCGACAAGCTCGACGCAAATCTGGGTTATGTATTCGAAAATATGATTGCGCAAATTCTACGAGCGTCAGGGAAGGAGTTATATTATCACACTATGCCAACCGACGACGGCAAAAAGTATTACGAAATCGACTTCTTGATTTCCGAAAGTTTCAAGATTTCTCCCATAGAGGCCAAATCCTCTGGTTACCAATCACATCCTTCGTTAGACAAATTCTGCAACAAGTATTCATCAAGAATACAAAACAAGTATTTAATCTATACAAAGGATCTGAAGTGGGAAAACGGGATTCTCTATTTACCTATATATATGGCAGGAATGATTTGATTTCCCATCAATCTTCCACCTCGCCTATCACAACCTCTCCCTCAATCCCCACAAGCCTCACATTATAGAACCTATTTACCTCGGGATTATCTACCTTGATGCGGATGCGCTGATAGTTCTCGCCGTAGCCGTAGAGGTAACCGGATTTGTCGGTGGTCTCGGAGAGCATCAGCTGGGTTTTGCCGAGCATGGATTCCATGTTCTGACGTGTCAGCTTCTCGGAGAGGTCGCGGAGTACCTTGCTGCGGACGGTCTTGATGCGCTCGTCTACTTGGTCGGGCATCTTGTCGGCCAGGGTGCCACGGCGGCGCGAATACTTGAAGGCGTGGATGTGTCCGAAAACTATGCGGCTGGCGGCGTCGAGGGTCTGCTGGAAATCCTCCTCAGTCTCGCCGGGGAAGCCTACTATGATATCGGTGGTGAAATTGAAATCGGGTATCAGCGCGCGGAATTTTTCCACGATGCCGAAGAAATCCGCCATTGTGTAATGACGGTGCATGCGCTTTAGAATCGCATCACTGCCTGACTGGAGGCAGAGATGGATGTGGGGCGCAAGCTTGGGATTGCGGAAAAGATTGACGAAATTGTCGCTGAAATCATCAGGCTCTATGCTGGCGATGCGCACACGGAAATCGCCCTCTATGGCAAGGATTTTCTCTACAAGCGAGTAGAAATCGGTGCCGTTGTAATTGTATTTGCTGATGTTGACTCCGGTGAGGACAATCTCCTTGAAACCGAAGGCAATCTCGTCCTTGATGTTCTGAAGAACCTCGTCCAAGGGCCTTGAAATGGCGCGTCCGCGTACGTAGGGAACTATGCAGTAGGTGCAGAAATTGTTGCAGCCGTCCTGAACCTTCACGATGCTGCGGGTGTGGAAAGTGTTTTGCGCCGACTGGAAATCGAATACGTTGCCGTCGAGGTCCTCCACGTTTACCTGAAGGCCCTTCATGCGCGCCTCCACGATATCGAAGATGCGGTTTTTGTGCTTGTTGTCGACCACCACGGCTATATCGCCATCAGCTGCCACAATCTCACGGTAACGCTCGGCCATACAGCCGGTTACCACCACGAGAGAGCCCTTCCTGCGGGCACGGGAAATGTACTCGCGGGATTTCTTGTCGCTCTGATTGGTGATGGTACAGGTATTGATTACGAGGATCTCGGCATCGGAATTCTCGAAATCGTCGTCCACCTGATAGCCCTTCTCCACAAACTTGGAGGCCAGGGCGTCGGTCTCGTATAGATTGAGGCGGCAGCCTAAGGTTTTGAAGGAAACACGCATGGTTATATCATCTCTCCCTCGCAGCTGAAGTCGCTGCTGCGGAGTACTTTTACATTTATGAACTCGCCGATGAGGTTTTCGTTGTCGGACTTGAAGCGTACCTGAATCTTGCCCTCGGTGAGGCCTGTGAGGTAGCCCTCCAGACGGTCGTGACCGTTTACGAGGATGCGGTACTCATGGCCCACCATCTTTGCGCACTGCTCTCCGGCCACTTCCTTGAGGTCGCCGGAGAGGATTGAGTAACGCTCCGACTTGAGGGATTTTGGAATGTCGTCGTCCCACTTCGACGATACCGCGCCCGGTCTTGGAGAGTACATGGCTATGAAGGCCATGTTGTATTTGAACTCCCTGACGGCGCGACGAGTGTTCATGAACTCCTCCTCGGTCTCGCCGGTGAAGCCAACGATTATGTCGGTGAAGATTGTTGCAGTAGGCAATATGCGGCGGATGTCGGCGATCACCTCGCGGTAACGCTCGATGTCGTATTTGCGGTTCATGCGCTTGAGCATCTCGGAATCGCCGCTCTGGATTGGGATGTGGATCCACTTGCCGAGGCACTTGTATTGCGCGATGGCCTCAAGGACATCGGTCTTCATGTCGCGTGGGTGAGGCGAGGTAAAGTAAACGCGGAACTCCTTGCCGGTAGAATCGCCGTACTCTCCCACTTTCTCGAGAAGCTGGGCAAAGGAAATCTCCTCGCCTTTCTTATCGAGTCCGTATGAGTTCACGTTCTGACCAAGCAGTGTAATCGACTTGAATCCAGCCTCCACAAGGCATTTTTCCTCGGCC
>JAZUEG010000262.1:0-4079 GCA_045640025.1 Bacteroidales bacterium | reverse complement strand
GGAAGAGTAGTATTTCTCCCTGGTTGTATTCTTTATATACTTGTCTTGCCATATTATCTTTCTATTTTTCAGAAAGATAATAATTTTTTTTGATATAAAAAAGGCTGTCGCAAAAAAAACTTTTTGGACAGCCCCGAAAATGGTAACCATCCGTCTTTCACAAATAATCTGTTTCAATATTGTTGCATTATTCGAAAAATGTCTCATCTTTACGTAATACAAACACCAAATGATTGTCACAACCACAAAAAAAAACTTTTTGAGATTATTATACTTGACTTTACAAAATTATTAGTGTCCGATAAAAATAAAAAATCGAATAAAAATAAGAGGCTGTCCCCAAAGCGAGACAGCCTCACTATGCATCTCCACCGATATTGCGGATCTTACTCAAACATCCAAGTATCAGCCTCCATATCGCCAGAGAATACGAAGAAGAGGTCGTGCTTGCCTGATACTGGATTCTGGAATGTTACTGATGCTTCGGCCATTGCGGCAGAATTTACAGACACGTAGCCCACGCACTCGCCGTCAGCCTTGTCGAGGCAGATCTTGATGGCGGCTGGCTTGCCGTTGCTGGAAGCCTTTACGGTGAATTTCTTGGCGCCATCGCCGAAGTTAACGCCAGAGAGGCCCATCCACGAACCGGCCTTGGTCTTTACTACGAGATTTGTAGAACCATCAACATACTCGGTCTCGATGCCACCTTCCCAAGCCATTGTCTCAGCCTCGGTGAGTTGGAATGGATTGAAATCCTTGAGCTGTGCAACACCCTCGTAAGTTCCTGTAACAGGCTGGATTTTGCCATCCTCGGTGATGGTTACCTTATCAACATTGGTAGAACGGTAGCCGCCTGCCGAGATATCGCGGCGCTGGCTGAGAATCTGTGCATGGTAGAAGAGATAATACTCGTCGCCAAGCTTGCAGACAGCGTGGTGGTTGTTGCCGCCGCGTCCGAAGAACGAGCCTGGATTGGCAAAGAAAATATCCTGATACTCAAATGGTCCCATAGGATTCTTTGAGGTCATATATGCGATGCAGCCGTTCTTTGCGCCGTCAGGATTGCTGAAGTTGGTGCAGTAGCTGTAATAATAAGTGTCGCCAATCTTGTTGGCACCGGCGTCCTCGAAGAGCCAGGGAGGGCAGATTGCAACAGGGTCGCCGTCGAGTGCGGTGAGCGAAGCGTCGAGCTTAACGACACGGGCTGTGCCAGGATTCTCGGCCTGAGGCTTGCCATCCACGAAAGGAACGCCGCCACCTACGTAGAGATAGCCGTCGCCATTGTCGTCAACTAGAACTGCTGGGTCGAAGAGCCAAGTTACAGTGTTGCAGGTAGGAGTATTGCGGTCGATGATAGGCTTCTCGATTGGGTCGGTCCAAGGTCCGAAAGGAGTCTCGGAGGTTACGACGCCGATGCCGTTGCCGCTGTTGGCAAAGTAGAGGAAGAATTTCTCCTTGCCGTCGATGGTCTTGTGGCAGGCCGATGGAGCCCATGAGAACTTGGCCCACTTGGCTGCGCCGTTCTCGCCGGCGATAGGCATTGCGCCGTGGTCGGTCCAGTTGACGAGGTCCTCGCTCGAAACGCAGAAAATCTTGTTTACGAGGGCGAAGGAATTCTCCTTGACAGCGCCGGTAGAATCGAACTCAAGCACGTCGTTTGTCATGTAGACATAAACGCGTCCGTTGTACTCCATGGCGTAAGGGTCGGCGCCAAATTTCTGAGTAGCCACTGGGTTGTGCTCGTTCTGAGCCTTGTAGCCCTTGGCAAGTTCCACATTCTGGAAAAGCACAGCAGGGTCATTGCCGCAGCTGGCCAACATCATTGCTGAGGCCACAGCCACAGGCATGATTCTCTTGAAGTTATTCATAATTTATTTAGTGTAATATGGTAAAAAAATTATTTACGTGATTTCTTTTTTGTAGAAGGAAGTGGATTTTCTTCTTTGAAATAAGAGGTAAAGTTCGACCATTCCTCAACCTTAAACGCACGGATATCCCTTACGGACTTGCTGAACCATTCAATTGATTTCAAATCCGAAATAGCCTTTGTTAAATTCACCAAATTGCCTTTTGTTACAAAGGTACTTCCCTGTACCCATTCAAAACCGCAATCCAGCATTACACTTCTTATTTCAATATAAGCGTTGTTGTAAGGTGTGCCATAGTACTTCTCAAGAAGATCTATGTACATATCAAAACATATTGCGTAACCATTCATTTGCTATGCAATTTTTCTGAACAAATCCTCACACTCCCAAAAAACATCGCCATTAGGCATGCGCACTACAATAACCAACCCGCGCCAGCTATTGTTTTCCAGTTCGATAATCTGTCCCTTTTCCCAAGTTGGATAATGAGTTACCTGAGGAGACACCATAACATAATCATTTACATTCATAGCGATAAAGTTTTTAGATTATTTCTGCCACAAAGATAATAATACAATCAGATATTCTGAAATATTTCAAAAAAATAATATTACCTTTGCGCATTATGGAAAACTTAGGCAAGATACTGGCTGTGGACGACAACGAGGACGTGCTCCTCTCCCTCAATATGCTCCTGAAAAAGCACGTGGAGGCTGTCAGGGTTTTGAGCAAGCCCGAGAGGATCATCGAGTTTATGGACTCGTTTCAGCCCGACGTGATAATTCTCGATATGAATTTCAGCCGCGACGCGATATCCGGCGAGGAGGGCTACGAGTGGCTCGCCAAAATCCTTGAGCACGATCCCAGGATGGTGGTGCTCTTCATTACCGCGTATGTGGATACCGAGAAGGCCGTGAGAGCCATCAAGGCCGGCGCCGTGGATTTCCTGCCCAAGCCCTGGGATTCGCGCAAACTGCTCGATACCGTGAAGAGCGCCATAGAGCTGAGCATCAGCCGCAAACAGGGCAAGGTAAGTTCCGAGCCTGCCGAAGCCCCTGCATTTGCCAATTTCATAGGCGAGTGCGAGGCCATCCAGAACCTGAAGCATCAGATAAAGCAGATAGCGGTTACTGATGCCAACGTATTGATAACCGGCGAGAACGGCGCGGGCAAGGACGTGGTGGCGCACGCTATACACGCGCTCTCGGCCCGACACGCCAAGCCTTTTGGAAGCATCGACCTCGGCTGCATTCCCGAGAACCTTTTCGAGAGCGAGCTGTTCGGTCACGAGAAGGGCGCCTTCACCGACGCGCGCACAGCCAAGGCCGGACGCGTGGAGCAGGCCAACGGCGGCACGCTTTTCCTCGACGAGATTGGAAACCTCTCACTGAACGCCCAGCAGAAGTTGCTGACAGTGATAGAGAAACACGAGGTATCAGCTGTGGGCTCCACCAAGACAGTGAAGGTGGACGTAAGGATAGTATCAGCCACCAACGCCGACCTTCCCAAGATGGTGGCCGACGGCAGTTTCCGTCAGGACCTCCTCTACAGGATAAACACCATAGAGCTCCACATTCCGCCGCTCAGGGAACGCGGCAACGACATAATACTCCTTGCCGAGCACTTTGCCGGAATCTACGCCAACAAATACGACAAGGGCACCGCAAAAATCTCAGAGTCAGCTAAAAGCAAACTCCTCTCCCACAGCTGGCCGGGCAACGTGCGCGAGCTTCAGCACTGTATGGAAAGAGCCGTGGTAACAATGCAGGGCAACACGATAACCGACGTATCTATATCGCCGTCGCCCAACGGCAAGGAAGATAGTCAGGGCCCTGATACTTCCCCGATACTCAACCTCGAGGAACTGGAACGCAACGCCATACGCCGCGCCGTATCGATCTGCAACGGCAACCTCACCCAGGCCGCCGAAAAACTCGGAATCACAAGATACGCACTTTACAGAAAAATCGAAAAGTTAGGAATATAAATTAATTACGAAATCCGAATTACGAATTACGAATGCTCTAATTCGGATTTCATAATTCGTAACTCGTAATTCGTAATTCGTAATTCGTAATTAATATTATGTTTGAGAATTTGTTTCACAGCAAGAGCAATGAGAGGCTCAGGATGATGATAGAGGCCATCAGGACAAGGGATTTCTCGCTGCAATATTCCACAGAGAAATTGCACGGCGAGGAGAAGGCTCTT
>JAZUEG010000261.1:0-8926 GCA_045640025.1 Bacteroidales bacterium | reverse complement strand
AGCCCTATTATATCGACAAGATAACAGAGTACATAGAAAACAATGTGCTGTCGCCCGACGAGAAAGTCTTCAATCAGACTGTGGTGTACGGCAAGGACATCGATGTAAGGAACCTCGACTCGCTGGCCCGCCGTTTTCCGGCCATGGCCAAGTATCAGGTGGTGATAGTAAAGGAGGCTCAGGAGCTCAAGAAGATAGAGGACCTCGTATTCTACGTGCAGAAGCCGCAGAAATCCACTATACTTGTATTAGCTCACAAATACAAAACCCTCGACAAGCGCAAGAAACTGGCCTCGCAGATCGAGAAATCCGGTGTACTATTCACATCGGCCAAGCTCTATGAGAACAAGATTCCGCAGTGGATAGAGGGCTACGTAAAACAGATAGGCCTGTCCTGCGACCCGCGATCCACGAGGCTGATAACGGAATACCTGGGCACCGACCTCACCAAGATAGCCAACGAGCTCGACAAGCTGGCCATCACCCTGCCCAAGGGTAGCGCAATAACGCCCGAGGCCATACAGGACCACATAGGCATCTCGAAGGACTACAACAACTTTGAGCTGCAGAATGTGATAGGCCGCGGCGACGTGGAAAAGGCGGCCAGGATTGTGGACCATTTCGCCAAGAATCAGAAAGACAATCCGCTGGTGCTCACCATAACATCGCTATACGGATATTTCTCCAAGATGCTGATATACTGGCAATACAAGTCGAAATCGCCAGCCGAGCAGGCCGCCGCGATGGGATGCTCGCCGTATTTCCTGAGAGACTACAACGACGCATCGCGCCACCTCACCATCAACAAATGCATACAGGCAATATCCCTGCTCAGGGAATACGATCTCAGGAGCAAGGGCGTAGGCAACGTGTCCACAGACGCAGGCTCGCTGCTGCGTGAACTCATTTTCAAAATTATGCACTAAAATTTTTGCAATTTTATTTGCATTTGGCGTATTTGTTGCTTAACTTTATGCAGAAAAAATATGCGGTTCCCCGTATATGCTTAATTTGTTGATTATTAAGAATTTAATCAGAAATACAATATGAAATTTAATTTTTCTCTCTCTCTTAAGCTCAAGTTGCTGATAAGTTTCGGCCTCTTGATGGTTCTTCTTTTGGTGATGTACCGCATGCTGAACAGCGCCGAAAAGGAAACCCGCAAATACGTTCAGGAGAATCTTCAGTACGAATATCCTTCGATGATGTATGCCGAGAAATTCAAGGACCTCGTAGCATCGTCGCAGTATCTCGTTACCAAATGGACACTTAAGTGCGACGCGCGCGACCTCAAGTTGCCTACCGAGATCGACGCATGCCACGGCGAGCTTAAGGACTCTCTGAAGACCAAGCTCGACCAGATATGCAACCGCGACGTATGGAGCAGGGACAATTATATTCTCTATCACGATTTTCTGGAGACTGTGGATACACTGTTCTCCTTGCAGGAGGAGCTCAAGGAAAACCTGAGCACCGCCGAGCAGTTCAACGACGCCACCAACTACTCGTTCCGCAAATACAATGTTGTGGAAGGCGAGATGGCTGCCTGCTACAAGCGCGCCTACTCTCTGGCCACACGTCTCGCCAATGCATTCTCAAAGAACAACAAAAACAATCTTGAGACATTGGACGAGGGATTCGACCAATCGCACAGAATCCTCATATACTTCGTATTTGGCGGCATTCTGCTTCTGGCGCTTGTGCTCGTATTCCTCAATTACACCATCGGCAAGCTCAATTACGTGAAATCCAAGATCAAGGAGATGGCCGACGGTATATTGCCCGATGTAGACGAGATGGGATCCGACGAGATAGGAGAGATGGCCACCATCCTCCGCACACTGATATCAAACCTCAAGGAGACATCGCAGTTTGCCATCAAGATCGGTGAGGGCGATTTCATATCTGAGTTCCATCCCCAGAGCAAGCACGACGTATTGGCCAACTCGCTCCTCGTGATGCGCGACAACCTCATAAAGGCCGATAAGGACGCTGAGCAGCGAAAAGTGGAGAACTCTCAGCGCAACTGGCAGGCTCAGGGTCTCGCCGAGTTCAACGAGGTGCTCCGCAACGCCGGCGACGATATGCAGGTGCTCTCCAACAGGGTAGTGGAGCGTCTGGTAAGATATCTGGATGCCAACATGGGTGGTATCTACATCCTCGACGATTCGGATCCCGACGACAAGCACCTGGAGCTTACAGCATTCTACGCTTACGATAGACTCAAGTACGTAAAACAGCGCATCGACATCGGCGAAAACCTTGTAGGTCAGTGTTTCCGCGAAAACGAGACCGTATACATGACCGACCTCCCAAAGGGATACGTTCACATAAGCTCGGGTCTCGGCGAGGCCGATCCTACTTGCCTTGTAATAGTTCCGCTCAAGATCAACGGCGAGACATACGGTATCGTGGAGCTTGCATCGTTCCAGATTATCGAGAAATACCAGGTAGAGTTTATCGAGAAGATAGGCGAGACCATCGCATCCACCATCGCGAATGTTAAGATCAACATGAATACCCAGAAGCTCCTGGAAGAGTCGCATCAGAAATCAGAGAGACTCTCTCAGCAGGAGGCCGAGGTGCACAAGAACATCGAGACCCTGAAGGCCAAGATCGAGAACCTGGAGGACCTAAACAAGCGCGAGAACGTAAGATACCAGAAACTCCACGACGATTTCGAAAACCAGGCAGAGACCAACCAGTCGGTTATCCAGAAGCTCAACGAGAAAAACGAGCAGCTGAAAGACGAGCTGATGAAAAACCAGTTTGTAATCAACAACTCGGCAGGATATTACGAGCTCGATGCACAGGGTTTCTTCCTGAATATGAATACCCGAATGCTCAACGTGCTGGATATCAAGTTCGACGAGCTCGACAACCGCGACATCCGCTCATTCATGAACAACGACGAGGACATCAACTCATTCAACGAGGGCATGAAACGCCTGGCCGACGGTCTTATATATTCTTCCATCACCCAGTACTCATTCAACGGCAAGGTGGTGCACCTCAACGAGACATTCTCGCCAATACGCGACGAGTACAACGTATTGCTGAAGATATGCGTGGTATCCAAGAATGTATCAGCTCACATAGAGAAGATCAACGAGCTCCAGAACAAGAACCTGGAACTCCAGCGCGACAACGAAATCCTCCATCAGAAGATAGAGGTGCTCGGCGTATAACGCCAGACATATAAAGACACAAAAAATGGGACTCAGCCAACGGCCGGGTCCCATTTTTTTTATTCAGCTCCCATCAGGGAAGTTATCAAAATTCTGAGTCCAATAAGTATCAGGATGCATCCGCCGGTGATATTGAACTTGGAGCTCCAGCGGCTGAGCATGTGTCCCAGATTGAGCCCCAGCAGCGCAGTGGCCGCCGTCACCAGAAATACCACAAGGGGCAGTGTGATGATGCTCTCGCCGCTCTCGCTGTCGAAACCCATCGCAAAACCCACAAACAGCGCGTCGATGCTTGTGGCCACTCCCGACATCAGCAGGTATCCGAACTTGAGCACGCCGGGCCTTTCGCCATCAGCTGCCTCCTCATCATCCTTCTGCAATATCATCCTCACGCCCAGAAACGTGAGCAGTGCAAACGCTATCCAGTGGTCCCATTCAGATACGTATCTCACAAGCTCCTTGCCCGAGAACAGGCCGCCAAGAATAAAAGCCGCCTGCACTATGGCCATCATGAATGCAAAATACGAATAGCCCGCCACCTTGCGCGTCTTGATGAACGGACCCGATACCATGCTTACCGCCAGTGTATCGAAACAGAGGCCAATGGCAAGCACAATGTATTCCAATATGTTCATAATCAGTTAGAATACAATATTGAACCTGAATATTGGATTGGAGAACGATGTATTGTGCCTTATGGGATCGTTTACGTTTAGATTCCACAGAATCATGAGGTTGGCGCTCGACCTCTCCGAAATCACAATCCTGTATCCGCCGCCTATAAGCGCAATATTGTCGAACACGCGCTCGGGGTCAAACGAGTTGTTGTAATAATCCTTGAACGTGATTTTCTGGTATTCGCCGTGCAGCACCAGAAAATCGAGCGGATATGCCTCCACGTAGGCGCCTATGCCGAAAATGCTCTGCGAGTCGCCGTAATAGCCGTCGTCGTACTGATAATACTCGCAAGTGCCTATCAGTCCCATAGTTATGAAAGGATTGAACGCATATCCCACCGCCGGATCGAAGTTGGCGGCAAAACATCCGTGCGCAAAACCCATTCCGAAGTTGCCCGAAAATCTCAGCCTGTCCATCAGGGACTGCCTTCCGCTGCTGTGTCCGCCGCCTCCGCTGTTGGATCCGCTGTTAGAGTTGTTGCCCTCAAAATCCTGAAACTGAGCCAGACACCGGCCCGTGCCAAGCAGGAGCAATATCAGGCTCAATAGAAAAACGTGTTTTCTCATGATATCTATATTATATAGGTGTGTACTTTTTTTGTTTTATTGCAGCTAATGTCGTGATATATTACTTCCTCCCCAGTTCGGCGGCCTTGGCTATCAGCTCCTTCTGCTCGGGAGTCAGCTCCTTGGGCACATAGTACTTAATCTTTACGTAGAGATCGCCGTAGATACCGTCGGTGCCGTATACAGGCATACCCTTGCCCTTGATCTTCAGCTGCTTGCCATACTCAAAACCGCTCGGGATGTTTATCCTGACATCGCCCTGAAGTGTTGATACCAGGATGGGGCCGCCCAGCATTATCTTGAAGATATCCACAAAAACCTCGGTGAAAAGCTCGTCGCCGCGGCGGGTGAACACATTGTCGTTCTCTATCTTTACCCTCACGTAGAGGTCGCCCTTGCGTCCGCCCTTTATTCCGGGATATCCCTGCTCGGGAATCTTGAGCAGCTGGTCGTTCTTGATACCGGGCTTTATGGTGATTCTCAGCTTGTTGTCGAGGATATTCAGAATCCTCACGCTGCCCAAGTAAGCCTCCCTGAGCGATATGGTGATGTTTCCAGTAAAGTCGTCGCCCTTGAAGAGGTCGCTCTTCCTGAAGAAATTGTTGAAAAACTCGGAATATTCCTCCTTTTTCCTCTTGAAGAAATCGAAATCGAAACCAAAATCATCGTCATCGCTGTTTTTCTTGTTGTTTTGGCCAGCTGATGTGCCAGCTGATGTGCTGTTTTTCTTGTAGAAATCGCCGGTATTGTTTTTGCCGTCGCGCATCAGGTCAAATTTCTTGCGTTTCTCCGCATTAGAGAGCACCTCATACGCCTCGCTGATGTCCTTGAATTTGTCTTCCGCCTCGGGATTGTTGGGATTGCGGTCGGGGTGGTAGGTCATGGCCAGGCGCCGGTAAGACTTTTTGATCTGCTCGGCTGTGGCATTTGGCTCCACTTCCAGTATCTTGTAATAGTCCTTGAACTGCATACTAACTGATATTATGTAAAAAAAATTTAGTTAAACTTTGTTTGACGCTGTAAATTTAAAAATAAATATTAACTTTGAGCCAAAATTTTATCAAAAAAATTGGCACTATTACGCGTTGAAGGTCTTTCGAAGACGTACAGGAAAGGAGAAAATGAGATATATGCCCTCCGCAACATTAATTTTGATGTGGAGGAAGGGGAATTTGTGTCCATAGTGGGCAAGAGCGGATCGGGCAAGAGCACCCTGCTCAATCTTTTGGGCGGCATGGACAGCAAGGCCAGCGGACACATTTATTACGAGAACACCAACCTTCTGGAGATGAACGAGCGCCAGCTCTCGCAGTACCGTAAATTCACCGTGGGCATGATATTCCAGTCATTCAACCTGATACCCACGCGCACAGCCATCGATAATGTAAAGCTTCCGCTGATATTCAGCAATTTTCCGCGCCGGCTAAGGGATACACGCGCCTGCGAGCTGCTCTACAACATGGGCCTCTACAACCGCGCGCTGCATTATCCATCCGAGCTGTCGGGCGGAGAGGCGCAGAGAGTGGCAATCGCCCGCGCCCTGGCCAACAAGCCGAGAATCATCCTGGCCGACGAGCCAACCGGAAACCTCGACACTGCCACATCGGCCGAGATTATGTCGCTCCTCCAGATGTTCAACAAGAAACACCATATTACCATTATCATGGTGACCCACGACAAGGAGACCGCCAACCGTGTATCGCACAAGACCGTGCTCCTGTCTGACGGCGAGATTATTAAAGTAACCACCAATCCCAACCCATGAAAGTATCCGATATAGTATTGCTGGCTGTCAACAACCTGCGCCGAAATACCATGCGCACCATACTCACCGCATTAGGTGTGGCCGTGGGCATAGGTTCATTGGCCTGCATGATCTCGTTTGGACAGGGCATTTCCACCAATGTCACCAAGTCGATGGAGACCAACGACATATTCACAGGACTTACCGTAACATCGCGCGATATCGATTTTCAGACATTCGGCAGCCGCAACAATCCAATATCTCAGTCGTTTGGCCGTATAGTGGAGCCCATCACCGACAGCACAATAGCCGAGTTTGAGAGCTGGCCCGAGGTGGCCATGGTGTTTCCCGAAGTCGTTAAGCCATCCAGCGTGGCACTCTCAGGCCGCACTATACAGAGCAACCTGAAAGCCGTACCTATGGCCATGGCTGATTTTGCGCCGTTCTCCGGCATCACAAAGGGCCGTTTTTTCAGCAGCGAGACCGAGCAGGGAGTCATCATCAGCAAGTCGATGCTCTCTCAGATGGATATCCACATCGAGGGCGAGGCGTCGGAGCTGTCTGTATCAGCTGATACAAAAATTCTGCCTCTCGATTCCATATTGGGGCGCGAGCTCGAGGTGATAACCAAGGATTTTGATTTCGAGAAGATAGAGAACCACCGCACGGGCCTGCGCGACCTTCCCATCAAGAATGTGTCGTCTTTTCTCAAGATTGTGGGCATTGTCGACAACAGCTCTTTTACGGCCGGAATGTTCAGCAACGGCGTTTTCCTGACCACCCGCACCATGGATTACATCCCGAGCATCAACATACAGAATGTGCTTGATATCATGGACGGCACCGACGGCCAGTACGGCCAGTACAATTCGGTGCACATACGAGTACGAGAGCATCAGCTGCTAAAAACCGTAAGACACCGCGCCGAGCAGATGGGTTTCCAGGTGTTTTCCATAGGCGACAAGCTCGATGATGTGGAGCGGCTCTTCTTCATGCTCGATTCGATACTCGCGGCCATAGGCACCATAGCTCTCCTGGTTTCGGTGCTGGGCATCGTGAATACTCTCATAATGGCCATCTACGAGCGCCGCAAGGAGATAGGAATCATGAAATCGCTGGGCGCCACACAGAGCCAGATCAAGATGATATTCTATTTCGAGGCGGCCATAATAGGTCTGCTGGGCGGCCTGCTGGGCATAGCCGGCGGCGCGCTCGCATCTCAGGCTGCCAGCTCCATAGCCAATACACACATCAGCAAGCTGATAGACTGCAATGTGGAGTATTTTGAGTTTTCGTGGCTGCTGATACTGGGATCTGTGATGTTCTCGGTGCTCATCAGCGTGCTGGCTTCCATATATCCGGCCAACAGGGCGGCAAGGATAGACCCTCTGGACGCTCTGCGCCGCGAGTAGGGCTACTGTTTCCGCTTTTTCCAGAAATTCATCTCGTCGATGTATTCAAAAGCCCTGGCCGGCATAAAGAACCTTACATCGCGCCCGCTCTGAATGCTCTCGCGCAGGAAAGTGCTCGACACCTCTATGATGGGCGTGTTCACCATCTGCACGTGCGGATGGTCCTTGAGAGGTCCGCCGTCGCTGCCGTTGCGCGGAAATACTATTATATGGTATCCGCTGAGTATCTGCTCCGAGTTTTTCCATCTGTCGAGGTTGGCCAGATTGTCGGTGCCCATTATCAGATAGAATTCGCGGGTTGGATATTTCTCCTTCAGGTATGTGAGAGTGTCTATAGTATACGATGGCTTGGGCATTCCAAACTCTATGTCGCAAGCCTGAAACTTGCTGTATCCCTCTATGGCCCTGTTCATTATCTCGAGCCGCTGATAGTCGGGCAGGAGCGATTCCTTGGCCTTGAAAGGGTTTTGCGGACTTATCACAAACCACAGGCAGTCGAGCTCCGAATTCTCCACCAGATAATTTGCCAGCATCAGGTGGCCATTGTGAACGGGATTAAACGATCCGAAATATAGTCCAGTCTTTGTCATATTTTTCATTAAAACAAATATCGCACAGACTAAAAAATTAATCCGTGCGATACTCTATTCTCTAATCTTTAATCTTTAAACTCTAAACTCTAAACTCTAAACTCTAAACTTTAACCTACTCATTCAGACGGTAGATCGACTTGGCGAGCTCGGCCTGCTCGTAGTCCCAGAAAGGACCTACCGAGAGATGGAGGAACGACAGGCCCTCGTAGAGCGCGTCGGTAAACTCCGATGCTGTGCCGGTATTTACGGCGGCGGGGCTGTGGGTATACTCGTAGCAGTTCATTCTCCTCAGCATCTTAAACGACACCTCAAACCAGTTCATCTGGCTTGGCGCTGTGGCCTGGGGAAGCTCGTTGATCTTCTCCTTCGATTTCTTGTAGTATATCTTGGCGTTCATGGCCTCGGCCTCGCTCTGGAATGGGCCTATGGCCACCTGGCGGCGCGAAATCTGTTTCCAGACATCCTTGGTGAATCCTTTCTTGGTTCCCTTCTTTATCTTGCCGGGGCCCGGGGCTATCTCTATATCGTTGCGTTTGGTATTGATGCTTATCTTTATAGTAAACCAGTATACCTCAGGCTCGGGCTCCTTGTCGCTGATATTAATTGCCGACTGTGCCGATGCTGTGCTGTCGGGGTCTGCAGCCTTGGCTGATGTGCCCAATGTAAGTATCAGCACCAGCGCTATTATCAAATTAATAGAGAGTTTTCTCATGAGTTTTATGTTTTATTTTGTTGATTGATATTC
>JAZUEG010000260.1:0-4492 GCA_045640025.1 Bacteroidales bacterium | reverse complement strand
GCGGAAGGGCCTTGCCATAGCGGATATCCTTGCGGCTGAATACAGCGCCCTCGGTGATGGGGTTGTTCATATACTCCTTCTGAAATGCGCGGTATCCCATAAACCGCTCCATATCCCTGATGCGCTCCTCCTTCCAGCACTCGGGCCACGATGGCTTTCCTTTGCTGTTCCTGATGTTTACCTTGCTTACATAAACACCTTCTGTGTTCATCATATTATTGAGCACCGAGTTCTTGCTGATAAGGTTGCCCACCATAATGAATCTGCCGCCACTTGCACCGAAACAGCCGAAGAGAGCCTCCTTTACCCAGTCGGCGAGGTCGTGCACTCGTTTCTCGTTTCGGCAGAGTTCGTCGTCATCAAGGTCATCGATAACTATATAGTCGGGGCGGTTGTTGCGGTATCTGAGGCCTCGGGGACTCTGACCTCTACCCAATGCGAAGAACGCCACGCCGTCGGAGGTTACGAACTGCCCCTCCTGCCAGTCGCCGGCATTGAACTTGGCGCCGAAATCGTTTATGAATCTCTTGTTGAACTGCAACTCGGCCTGAAGGTCGCCCAGCAGTGTGATGGCGTTGTCCTCTGATTTGCCCACAAGCACCATAACATTTATTGAGCGTTTCTCCTGCGCCATTAGCCACATAGGAATTATGATATCCATATAAGTGGATTTGGCGTGGCCTCTCGGCCATTGGAACACGGCGCGGAGGTCGTGGCTCTGGAGAATCTCCTTGGCCGCGTCTCGGTGGAATCTGGCGGGCTTAATGTACTCGCCAGTCTCACGATCCTTGGCATAGTGGCCGAAATAATACTCCACGAAGTACGCGAAATCGGAGCGCACCTTGGCGATGCGCCTCAACTTGGCGTCGGGAGTCTCGGCCTCCACTATGTAAGTGGAAGACTGTATGTCGTCGCAAAGCCTCTTGAATCTCTCGATGGCTTGCTTGCGTTCTGCGTTGGTCTCCATTTTTGATTTTCGATTTTTGATTTTCGATTACTCCTGGTTACTTGACAATTTCTCGGTGATGAACAGATCCTGGTACTTTGCTATCAGTTTCAGGAGTTCGGGAGTTACCTCGCTGTCTATCGTCATACGTATCTTGAGCCAGTTGAGGAATGCCGTGAATACATTGATGATATCCACGATGCCGTTTTTGCGGTCCAGACGCTCTATGGCGGCGGAGGTCTTCACTATCACGTCGCTCAGTTTGGTGAACTGCGCCACGTCCACCTCCTCCTGTTGCTCCATATTCTTGTTGAAGGCCTCAATAATCTTGTCGAGGGAGGCCAGACACTTATTCACGAGAGTCTGACGGTCGATGTTCTTGGCGGCGCGCTGTTCTGCCCAGCATTCCTGTTTGGCCCACTTGCTTACAGTAGCCTCCGATACGCCTATCTTCTCAGATATCTCCTTCTGTTGGTTGCCCTGCATAAACAATGTGCGGGCTATGGTTTTCTTATTCTCAAGTTCTGCCTTGGTTGCCATAGTTCATTTATGATTTTTGATTTTCGATTAATGATTGAATACAGTGCAAAAGTATGGCTGAAATAAGGGAAATAAAAAAATGTCGGCAAGAGTTGCACACCTTTTTGCAATACAATGAGTTACGCAATAATTTTGCTCTCAGAAAACAATAAACGGATAAAGGAATGAACGAATAAAAGCCTTTATTCATTTATTCGATTATTCATTTATTCAATTATTACATAATGAGCAAGGAAATAGTACTAACCAACGAGAGCGTAAACTGTTACGGTTATGTAACCCTTACCGACGGCATCGACATTGAGCAGTACCAGAAGAACCCGATAATCCTCTTTATGCACGAGCGACCTATGGGCTTCAGAGATTGCAAGCCAATGCCGATAGGTATGATGGCCAACCTGCGACGCGATGGCGACAAACTGATAGGCACACCCGTATTCGACGAGGAAGATGAGTTTGCCTGCAAGATAAAGAGCAAGTTCGACCGCGGATTTATCCGTATGGCGAGCATCGGAATCAGCATCACCGGCATCGACGACGACCCCAAGAACTGGAAGCCGGGACAGACAAGGCCCACAGTAACGCACTGCAAACTCACCGAGGTGAGCATCGTGGATATAGGAGCCAACGACGACGCACTGGCAATAGACCAGAACGCTGAACTGAAAGTAGGCGACTACGTGACATTGCGCTACGCATCCGACGAAAGTTTAAAGACACTTAAAACCCCTTTTAAAATGGAACAGACACAGAACCACACACAAATTGTCGCACTTATGGCGGCAGTACTCGGAATGGACGGCGACGTCACCGAGGAGGAACTCATCCGAGAACTCAAGCACACCAAGGCCAAGGCAGATATGACCGACGCACTTATGGAGGAGGCCGAGAAGGCACAGGACGAGGCAATCGCAACCCTTGTAAACGACGCTATCAACGACGGCCGCATCAGCAAGGACAACATTGAGACCTACACCAGCATCGGCAAGAACGTAAGCGTGGAGGCATTGAAGACAGTACTCGCCGCATATCCCAAGAAAACGGAAAGTGGAGAGAGTAGAGTTGAGAGCATTTCCGCAATGCTGAAGACCGAGAACGGCAAAACCCAGGAGACCGCACAGGACTGGGACACACTCTTCAGGGCCGGCAAGTTGGAGGAACTCAAGAAAAACGACCCTGCAAAATTCGACGAACTCTACAAGCAGAGATTCGGCAAGTAAGGAAAGAGGAAAGTTTAAAGTTTAAAGAGTAAAGAAAAAGATTAAAGATAGAAATACTATGGCAAACCTTATCAAAGAACACTGGGCAAACACCCTTATTGAGAACCTTTTCGCAGACAACACATTCATCTCGCGAAGCATCAACCACAGCGCATTCGTGGATGGCGAGAAGGTTCACGTGCCAAACGCCGGCGCCAAGCCTGCAATCACCAAGAACGGCACTACATTCCCAATGCAGGCATCTCAGCGCACCGATGCCGATGTAAACTACGCTATCGACGCGTACCGCACCGAGCCAATCTACGTGCAGAACGTGGAGCAGATTCAGTTGAATTACGACAAGATCAACTCCGTGCTTATGAACGCCAAGAGCGCCCTCCAGGAGGAGATCTCACTCTCGGTGCTCAGCAACTGGATAGCCAAGGCCACCGGCGCAGGCCACAGCCTTGTAGCCGCCAAGTTCGACAGGGACACACTCCTTGCTATCAAGTTGGCATTCGACAAGCAGGATATCCCACAGAGCGGACGCTGCATCATTATGACACCTGACGCCTACAGCGAGTTGTTCGCAGACCTCCAGGCGGCAGAGCAGTACGCATTCTCGGCATCGGCCAACGCACAGCGTGGCACCATTGGCACTATCTTCGGCTTCGATGTCTATATGCGCTCCAAGGTGGACAACGCCACCGCAAGCAAGGTATCAGCATTCGCCTGGCACGATGGCGCTGTATCGAGAGCCCTCGGCAACACTCAGATCTTCCAGAACGACAAGGACGCGCTCTTCTTCGGCGACGTAATCTCTGCGGAGGTTCTGGCAGGTGGCACCGCCATTAGAAACGACAAGGCAGGTATCTTCAAGGTAACCACAGCCTAACCTGAGCCACGGTTAGTGGCCAATTCGGGAGCCGGGGAGACGTGCCAAGGGCGCATCTCTACGAATGGCTGTGGCGGATAGTACATATCCGGCATTGGCGATGCGATATCGCCACCCGAAACTATTAAAAAAGTGTAAAGATTAAAGTTTAAAGATTAGAGACTATGAACTGGATAGAAATAGTATCGCTGGTGCTCAATCTTCTGTTTGGCGGAGGTCTTCTGATGCTGATGACAGCCAAGGCGAAGAAAGACGAGGCAGTAGCCAACACCGACAAGATAGAGATGGACAACTTCCGCACAGGATCGGAACTCTTGCAGGAGGCTATTGTAAAGCCCTTGAAAAACGAACTCAAGGAGACACAGAAGGAAATGCGACGGCTACGGCGTGCCATAGAGCATATATCTGAGTGCGAGCATTCCGCACAATGCCCGGTAAGGGCTGCCCTCTACAATGAGGAGCGAAATCAATAATCGAAAATCAAAAATCAAAAATAGAAAACATTATGACATCATTGAAAGGTGTAAACATTACAAGAGGCAAGATAGGACCAAGCACTATCGACAACGAGGATGGCATCTGCGGACTTCTTGCAAGTGGCGAGGAGATGGATACCGTAAAACTTATGTGTATGGCCGACCTTGAGGCATTGGGCATCACCGAGGAATACGATGTAAAGAACCATTGCGCAGTATATCGCCACGTATCGGAATTCTTCCGTATGGCAGGCGAGGGCAACACTCTTTACCTGAAAACCTACAAGGGCACACAGGAGAGCGTATTCGCAGATGACGGACCGGCAGAGAGGATCATAGCAGACAGCAACGGCGAGATCCGCACACTGGCAGTGGCCCACACACCAGGCGCTGAGGCCGAGAGTGTGGATATCAGCGCACTCGCAGCCAAGGCACA
>JAZUEG010000259.1:0-2352 GCA_045640025.1 Bacteroidales bacterium | reverse complement strand
TTCAGAATCGTAATTATTTAATGTATATTGAAAATAATAATGAATGCCACGTTTATCAAGTTCGGATAATAACGGAATTAATGGCTTAGGATTTTTAGTCCAAAATACAACTACCTTACATTTCTTAAATGAAACATAAGTCGGTTTTTGATTAAAAGGATTTGTCCAAACACAATATCCCGCCTTTAACCGATTTATAAACCATTGTGCATAAAAGGCTGGGATATCGGTGCTTCTGCTTGCCGAGATTATAACTGTCTCCATTACTTTAACCTCTTTGGAGGTGTTATTGTTGGTTGGTGTTGACATATTTTACTATATTAGCCTTTTCAATAAGATACTATTCTTATGTCTGTATTTCCTATTTCGTAAATATAAACAATAATTCAATACAAACCCACAAATCCAAAATTTTTCCGTGAAAAATTTTATACGCTTCACTACGCATCATCTTTGCGTAGCAAAAAAAAATTAATACATTTGCATTAGAGATAACAAACAAAAATAATTCCCCATATGCCATCGAACAAAAACGCCCTAATCCGCTACAAGACCATCGACAACTGCCTGAGAAACAGATACAGAAAATGGACACTCGACGACCTCGTGGAGGCGTGCTCGCTTGCGCTCTACGATATGGAGGGCATCACAAAAGGAGTGTCGGTGAGAACGGTGCAGAATGACATCCAGATAATGCGCTCCGATAAACTCGGCTACAACGCGCCCATCGAGGTCTATGACCACAAATACTACAGATACGCCGACTCCGATTACTGCATTATGAATATGCCGATGAGTCAGAACGACCTCGACATTATGCAGGAGGCCGTGGACATTCTGCGTCAATTTCAGGATTTCGACCAGTTCTCCGAAATGTCGGACGTGGTTGAAAGGCTTCAGGACAAACTCTCCGTAAGCAAATACAACCGCAAGCCAATCATCCATTTCGACAGCGTCAGCAACCTGAAAGGTTTGAAATTCCTTAATCCAATCTACAACTACATTGCCCACAAACAGACCGTTAGGATAATGTACAAATCATTCAACGCCAAGGAGTCCATCGAATACATTATGTATCCATACCTCTTGAAAGAGTTCAGAAATAGGTGGTTTTTGTTTGGGTCAAAATCCAACAATATGACTTTGTACAATTTGGCGCTCGATAGGATAGAAAGCATTGAGGCTGTTGACGTTGCATACAGGGAGAATCCTGATTTCGATACTGAGCACTACTTCGACAATGTGATAGGTGTAAGCAAGAATATCCACCAGTCGCCGAGGCAAGTAAAATTTTGGGCATCAGAGGAACAGAGCAGATACATAAAAACCAAGCCCCTGCACCCAAGTCAGAAACTTATATACGAAAATCCTGAAGACGGCAGCTGCATCTTCAGGATTATTGTGTGCCTCAATTACGAATTATATTCAGTACTGATGAGTTACGGACCAGGAATAAAACTCCTCTCACCCCGCAACGCAGTCAATTATCTGAAAAAGCAACTCCAGGAAGCCGCAAGGCTTTACGACGAGGATATCCCTAATCTCCCTGAGCCTTGAAATTGTAGATAGGTTTTATCACCTTCAGCACCTTGACGGTTGGGCCTATATTACTAAGAATCTCGTTCATAGTCTTGTAGGCCATCGGCGACTCGTCGATAGTGTCGGGAGAGATCGATGACGACCAGATACCAGACATCTCGGCGTAGAACTCCTCCATTGTAAGCACTTTACGGGCTTTGTTTCTTGAGAGAATCCTGCCAGCACCGTGAGGCGCCGAGCAATTCCAGTCAGGATTTCCCAAACCCTCGCACACAAGGCTTCCGTCGCGCATATTTATGGGAATCAGAAGTTTCTCGCCCTTCTGAGCGCTTACTGCGCCTTTTCGCAAAATCATATTGTCGAGGTCAATGTAATTATGGATTGTGGTGAATTGCTCTACGATATCGTAATCGGTGATATTCAGACCCTTGATAATAATATCAAACATCGCCTTTCTGTTTATCATCGCAAACTGCTGCATAATCCTCATATCCTGCAGATAATCGTTGAAAAGGTCGCCCTCCACGTATGCCAGTTCCTTTGGTATATCGGTAATCACTTGAGCTTTAAGTTCTTTTAGTGCTGAATTTATCTCCCTTTCACGTTTCTCGGCCTTAAGTTTGTTGATAAGGTTCTGACAGTCGACGTGTCTGTTGCGGTTAAGTTGCTTCCAGGCCTCTTCTTGATAATATGTGGCAATCTCGAGTCCCGCGTAACGGCTTCCCGAATGTATTACGATATACATATTGCCATCATCGTCACGATCCACCAAGTCGGAGGCCAAGCGGACTTAGGAAGACCAACCATGCTCAG
>JAZUEG010000258.1:0-6458 GCA_045640025.1 Bacteroidales bacterium | reverse complement strand
CGACATGGCTACGACCCGACTTAGGTGCCTGCCGAGTGCCCGAGCAATGCCATTACAGGTTTCTTCGTGAATAAGAACGGCGACATCCTCTTCAAGGAGCTTCAGAAAAAGGACATTTTCATAATGCCATGCGGCAAGCCCAATTTCTTCCGCGTGTCGCACATGGGACTCCAGACCTGCGAGGACCTCGATAATCTTGCAGCCGCAATCCACGAGATAGAATCAAGATAATCTATCGCATCAACCATACAAAACAATGAAACGAGTTTTTACATCAGGCAGCTTCGACCTTTTTCACGTAGGTCATCTTAATATTCTTGAAAAATCCGCCGCTCTGGGCGACGGGCTGATAGTAGGCGTATCCACCGACGAGCTCATCGAGAAATACAAGGGCATGAAACCCATAATCCCCTACGAGGAGCGTGCCCGCATAGTGGCATCCATCAAGTGTGTGACCAAGGTGGTGAGGCAGACCAAGCTCACAGAGATAGCACAGCTCCAGCGCGAGAATATCGACATCGTGACCATAGGCGACGACTGGAAAAACAAGTACCTCGAAGGCCTTGAGTGGATGAAACAGCAGCCCGGCAAGGAGGTAGTATATTTCCCGTACACCGAGGGAGTGAGCACCACCAAGATCAAGCGCGACATCATCAACGGAGCCAACGAGATAGTGGCCGCCGCGCTCCACCGCGAGGAAATCAAGGACAAGGACTGGGCCGAGGACCCAAAGAAATAACAAAAAAACAGGCTGTTCCATATATGTTGGAGCAGCCTGTTTTTTTTATTTGTCCTCTTTGTACTGCCGGTAAGGCAGGTTGAGGTCCAGAAAATGGAAATTGTGCTGATGCTGTCCGCTTGCGGGCGGAGGAGTCATGTAGTCGCCGAAAAGCTTGGTTAGATACGCGTCATTGTCCTTCAGGCCCATCAGCTGATGTCCCTCAAACTCCACCGGGGTAGGCGAGCCCAGTACATCGGCCTTGCTCACCATGCTCTTGGTGCCGTCCTCCAGATTTACGGCCACGGTATCGCTGTCGTCAAAAGTGTATTTCATCATGTGGCGCTTGATTTTGGCCTGCGCCTCCTCAAAACTCCAAATCTTCCTTACCAGCAGCGGCAGCCAGCACGAGGGGCCGTGTCCGTGCTTGTAAGGGTCTCTAAACCAGAAATAAAGCACCTTCCGCAGAAACTTGTATTTCATATTGAACAGCTTCTGCCTCAGCTTGCCGTCTGGCGCGCCGTCTATCGGGAAAATATCGCAGTAAGCTCCGCCCAGATAATACATGTGCGGACGCTCTATGATAGTGGTGTTGGCGTCCTGAATCTTGCCGAACGAGAACGGATAATTCTTGTCGTTTTCGTAGCATACAAATTCGTATTGCTCAGGCAGCCATTCGGGATGCTCTATCAGCTTGTCGTAGTCGGGGCGGGGCATACAGATATCCATATCGTCATCCCAGGGGATAAAACCCTTGTGCCTTACCGCGCCTATCAGCGATCCGTCCACAAGATAGTATCTCAGATTGTGCTCCTCGCACACCTTGTGTATAGCCAGAGCTATCTCCAGCAGCTTCAGCTGCAGCGGCCTTATCTCGTAGTTTGCCATAATTATATCAAATTTTTGTAAAGTTCCATTACCTTCTTAGCCTGTATCCTGGGGTCAAAACTGCTCATAGCGTATTCATATCCGGCCTTCGCCATTTTTTCACGCAATTGGCTGTCGCACAGGCCCTTCTCCATACACTCGTGTATCGATTCTATGCTGTATGGGTCAGCTAATAGCGAGTCATTTCCGGCGGCCTCGGGCAGGCTCGATACATTGCTGCTCACCACCGGGCATTTGCAGAGCATAGCCTCCACCACCGGCAGGCCAAACCCCTCATAGAACGACGGATACACAAACAGCCTGGCGCCCGTATACAGCGCCTTCAGCTCCTCATTGTCCTTGCTCCCGGCAAAAATCACCTTGCTCTCCATCTTGTTTTGGGCTATATATTCCAATACCTCCTGCTTGTATCCGCGGCCGTTGCCCACCACCACCAGCGGCGGCATGTTGTGGTTTTTCATCAGATTCATGGCCTTCAGGATTCCGAGCAGGTTTTTGCGGCTGTTTATCGATCCCACATACAGCATGTATTCCGCCGGCAGGTTGTATTTTTTCATTGCAGCTAATGGCGTGTTTTCTGTATCCGCTCCGCTGTAGTAAATCGGATTTACAGGCTGATAAATCGTCTTTATCTTGTCGGGACTTATCCCGTAATATTTTATTATGTCGTTTTCGGTGCTCTTGCTTATCGACAGTATAACATCGGCATTCTGGCAGGCCTTCTTGAACTTGTGGTTGTATATCCATCTGTCGATGGATTTGTACATACCCGGGAAAGTGATGAAAGCCAAATCGTGAATCGTTACCACCGACCTTATTCCCTTGGAGCTCAGCCCGTTGGTAATCTCATTGCTCAGGCCGTGGTAAATCTGGATTCCGTCTTTCTTCATCAGCGATGCCTGACGGTAGCTGCGCCAGATAGAACCGAAAATCTTGCTGTCCCTGTTTATAATCCTGCATCTGTCATTGTCGGCGTATGTCTTCTCAAAATCCTTGTTCTTGATGGATGGAGTATACAGATGATACTCATTCTCAGGGAAATACTCGCTGAGAATATTTATCATTGTGCGGCTGTAATTGCCGAGGCCGGTATTGTTGTTGAAAAGCCTCTTGGCATCGAAAGCAATCTTCATATATATTGATATCTGTTAATCAAAATACCCTTGAACCGTGGGCAAACCCCATAGCTCAAGGGTACTCTGTTTGATAATTAGAAGCACGTCCGTGCGTCTCTACATTCGTCATTAGAACGCCAGCTTGTCGCTTATCTTGTCCACGATGCCGTACTCGAGCGATTCCTTGGCATCCAGCCAGTGGTCGTTCTCGATATCGGCCATCACTGTCTCCACGTCCTTGCCACAGTTTGCGGCCAGGATCTCGGCTGTGATGCGCTTGGTCTTCAGGATGTTGTTGGCGGTAATCTCGAGGTTGGAGGCCTTGTCCTGGAAATGGCCTCCGATAAGAGGCTGGTGGATCATCACCTCGCCGTGCTCAAAGATCTCGCGCGTGCCCTTCTCGCCGGCAGAGAGCAGGAGAGAGGCCATAGATGCGCAGAGGCCTATGCAGACTGTCTTGACGGGGCTGCTGATGAGCTTCATGGTATCGAGTATGGCCATGCCGGAAGTCACCGAACCGCCGGGGCTGCTTATGTACATTGTAATCTGCTTGCCGGGCTCCATCATCTCGAGATAGAGAAGCTGGTTGATCACCTGCTCTGCAGATTCGTCGCTTACCTCGCCCCAGAGGAATACGCAGCGCTTCTCCAGGAATTTCTCCTTGAACTTGCCGTTGCCGAGTGCGCTCAGGATATTGCCCATGCCCTGACCCTCGCAATTATTATTGAATTTTATCATTATTTTCTAAGTTATTAGTTGTTGGATAATTATTTCTTCTTTTCGCGGAAAATCACCTGGTCTATCAGGCCGTATTCCTTGGCCTCCTGCGATGTCATCCAGAGGTCTCTCTGAGAGTCGTTGGCCAGCTTCTCCACGGTCTGGCCGGTGTGCTCGCTTAGTATCTCGTAGAGGTCCTGCTTGGCGCGGAGTATCTGGTTTACAGATATCTGGATATCAGAAGCCTGACCGCCTGCATAGCCCGATGGCTGGTGGATCATGATGCGCGAGTGCTTGAGAGCGTAGCGCTTGCCGGCTGTACCTGCTGCCAGAAGTACCGCGCCCATCGATGCTGCCATGCCGGTGCAGATGGTAGAGATATTGCAGCTGATATATTGCATTGTGTCATAAATGCCGAGGCCTCCGTATACCGATCCGCCCGGAGTATTTATGTATATCTGGATATCCTTGCTTGGGTCGCTGCTCTCGAGAAACAGCAGCTGTGCCTGAATGATGTTGGCCACCTCCTCGTCGATCTGTGTGCCTATGAAGATGATTCTGTCAGCTATCAGGCGCGAGAACACGTCCACCTCGCGGAATGGCATGTCGCGCTCCTCGATTACGGCGCGGGTCATGTTGGTGATGGCGCCATTGTACTGGTCGAGAGTGTTGGAGCTGATGCCGCGGTTGAATACGGCGTATTTTCTGAATTCGTTGTTCATAATAGTTTTATATTTGTATTTATCAAGTACATAAAAAAACACAAAGAGTATTTCAACGGATGGATATATTAAGTATTCCAAGCCGCCAAAATACTCCTTGCCTTATATCGTAGATGGTGAAATACTACTCAAACAACTTGCCGAAATCATCGTAAGAGATGTTCTGCTGTGTGAGGGTAGCCTTCTCCTTAACGAGAGCCACAATCTTGTTGGTGATTACCTGAGTGCGGATCATGTTGCGGTCCTGATTCTTTGCAAGACGCTCCTTAGCGAAGTTGTCGAGCATGTCGGCAGGAATCTGAGACATTGGAATACCGTAGCGTGCAAACTCGGCTGCTGTGAGCTTCTTGCTCTCCTCGAGCTCCTCGTCGGCTGATACCTCGATATTGTTGTCCTTTACGATCTTGTTCTGGATGAGGTTCCACTTGAGGTCGTTCTCCAGCTGAGGGAACTTCTCGTCGAGCTTGGCCTCGTCCATGCCCTCCTCGTTCTGGGTGGTGATGAGCCATCTCTTCATGAACTCCAAAGGTACATTGAATGAAGTAGCGGCTATGAGTGCGTCCTTGGCATCGATCATGAGCTTGTAGTCGCTCTCCTGAGAGTAGCTCTGCTCAAACTGGCTGCGGATCTCGGCCTTCATCTCGTCCTCGTTGTGGATCTTGTCCTTGCCGAAGAACTTGTCGTATGTATCCTGGTTGAGCTCACCCTTCACGAAATCCATGATCTCCTCGATCTGGAATGCGAAGTTGGGATTTACAGTGTTGAAATCTACCATCTTGTTGCCGAGTACAGACTTTGCCTCAGCCTCCTTGAATACTTCCTTGAGGTCGAAACGAACCTCGTCGCCTACCTTCTTGCCTACAAAGTTGGCCTTCTGGTCGGCGTTCTCTATGCGGCTTACGAGCATTGAGGTCTTGTTGGAGAGGCCGCCCTCTGTGCGTGAGCCGTCCTCGTTTACCTGATATACCTCACCCTTCAGCATAGACTCCTCGCCCGATACCTCTGCAGGCTCGTGCTTGCCGGCGGCGTTCTTGTAGCCGTCCATAGCCTTGTCGATGTTCTCGTCGGTTACATCGATTACATACTGTGTGAGTGCGAGATTGTTGTCGACGCTGATCTCAAACTTAGGAGCGAGCGCTATGTCAAAGTAGAAAATATAGTCGGAATCCTTAGAGAAATCTACCTCTGCCTTCTCCTTCAGTGATGGGAGTGGCTCGCCGAGATAGTCGATATTATTGTCCTTCAGGTAGTCGAACAGTGACTTAGAGAGCACCTTGTTGATTTCCTCTGCCATTACAGGGTTGAGGGAGTCTCTCTTGTTGATACCCATAGGTGCCTGGCCTGGGCGGAAACCCTTAACGTTGGCTCTCTTTCTGATGTTCTTGAGCGCAGCTTCTACCTGGCTCTGATAGTCAGCCTTTGCAACTGTGATTTTTAATGTAGCATTCAGCTCATCAATATTGTTCTGTATAATTTCCATTTTTAGAAAATAAATGATTTTGAATTTGTCCGCCCGGAACATCCGGTTGCAGAGTGTCTTTTCCAAAAAAAAAGACCACTTTTTTTACGTAAGCGGTCATTATTCATGTGTACGGATGAAGGGACTCGAACCCCCACGGCCTAAACCATTAGATCCTAAGTCTAACGCGGCTACCAATTACGCCACATCCGCTTTTGGAAGTACGGGGCAAAATTAATCACATTTTCTATTATAGCAAAATTTTTTGATAATAAATTTTATATTTTTTTGATACGCAGGCTTATCTCTTTGTGCGTCAGTATTATATATTGTTTCAGCTGATACAGTTAAATTATGTATATATAATATATAAGGTGAGCCCGGGATTTTTTTGCCATTAGCTGACAAAAAAAAACTGATGAAAAATGATAAAAAATGCAAAAAAAATTATGTGGATTTCAAAATTAGTTGTAACTTTGCGCCCAAATCGTAAAATAGATTATTATAAATTTTTTACATCACTTATAAAATGGATTTGAAGAAATTAAGAAACTTCGGTATCGCAGCTCATATCGATGCAGGTAAGACTACCACATCTGAGCGTATTCTTTTCTATACCGGAGTAAACCGCAAGATCGGTGAGGTTCATGATGGCGCCGCCACTATGGACTATATGGCACAGGAGCAGGAGCGTGGTATTACCATCCAGTCTGCTGCAATCTCCGCAACATGGAAAGGCTACGACCTTAACTTGATCGATACCCCAGGTCACGTTGACTTCACAATGGAGGTAGAGCGTTCAATGCGCGTTGTAGATGGTTTGGTTTCAGTATTCTGTG
>JAZUEG010000257.1:0-3343 GCA_045640025.1 Bacteroidales bacterium | reverse complement strand
GTACTGGTAAACGTAGAAATTGTAATAGAAGTGCGGAATGTATGCCCACTCTATCGCGATGCGGTCGTCCATACGGCAGGCTCCGCAGTCGGTGCCGTAATATCTCCGGCAGATGTCGCCGTAGATCTCTGTGAGGACCTTGCCTGTAAGAGGCTTGCCTTCCTCGATTATCTGGTGCATTTTCAGCTCGAACTCCGCAAACTGAGTCTGACGGAAGAGTGTGCCCTTGAATCCGTCGAGCATATTCATCAGAAGGCTGAGACGCTGTCCGCGGTCGGTAAGTTTGGTGAGCATAAGGTTGTCGAGGAGAGCCTCGTTGAATGTGGAGGCCACCTCAGCCACGAAAATCTTGTACTGACTGAGCGGATATGGCTGTTTTCTGTCGCTGAGGAAACTCTGCATTGTGTGGCCGAGCTCGTGGATGAGAGTGCCAACGTCGTTGTATCGGCCCGCGTAGTTCATCAGGATGTATGGGTGAACGTCGTATCCGCCGTCGCTTGAATATGCTCCCGAACGCTTGCCCTTGCTTGGCATTGCGTCGATCCAGCGCTCGTCGAATGCGCGTTTCACCACGTTGCAGTAATCGTCGCCGAGTGGCTTGATTGCCTCAAGAACGAGTTGCATTGCCTCCTCGTAAGTGAAGTTGAGCTCCACGTCCTTTACGCAAGGCGCGTAGATATCAGAATACTCCAAGGTGTCGACTCCGAGCATTTTTGCCTTCAGCCTCAGGTAACGGTGGAAGGTCTGGAGATTCTTGTTCACGTTTTCGATGAGCGAGTGGTAAACGCTTGTTGGAATGTTGTTTGCGAACAATGCGGCGTCGAGGCACGATTCGAATTTGTTCACCACGGCGTCGAAATAGTGCTGACGAACACAGCCGTTGCTCATCTCGCCGAATGTTCCCTCAAACTTCTTGTAGTTGTCCCAAAAAGCGGCAAATGCGACGTCGCGGTCAGCCTTGCAGGCCGAGGATCTTATTACGGCAAACTCTGATGCCGAAAGTTCCACGGCCTCGCCGTTTTGGAGCGTGATTGTAGGGTTTGGCATTTCGGCGTCGCTGAAAATGCTGAAAGTGTTGTATGCGGGATCGCCGAGAAGGCTTGTCTTGGCGAGCAATGCCTCCTCCAAGTCGCTGAGGGTGTGAGGCTTGTTGCGCTTTATTTCGTTGATTTTGATGTTGAACTGATACATTTCCGACTGTTCGGCGAGGTATTTGTCGAGGATGTCGTCGGGAATCGCGGCGAGTTCCGAGACCGAGAATGCGTTGGCCTGCTGATAGTCGATGTACAACTGCTCAACCTCCTTTTTCATAGCCACATTGTCGGCGTCGCGGAGGTCGATGTCGGAATTGAGCATTGCGTAGAGGTCCAGTTGCGAAGTCTTGCGGTGGAAGTCGGAATCGAAGAGAAAGTATTCCAAGAGGGTTTTCGACGACTCTGCGAGTCGTCCCTGGAATTTCGAAACCTGTGGAATCATTTCCTTTACTTCCTGAAGGCTCTGCCTCCAGTCGGCGTTGCTTTTGTAAAGCGGGGTAACGTCGAATTTGTATTTCTCGTTGATGTCTTTGCGTTCTTGAAGTGCCATAATTTTGTGATTTTAAAATATGCGCAAAGTTAGCAAAAATTTTATTTGTGAGAGTCGCTTCGCTCAAAATCTGCGGAAAATCTTTTTTATCGCCTTCGGCTTTTTGGGAATGTAGAATCTATGATTTTTGAAATTTTATAAAAAAGTTTTGTAGATTTGTTAGAAAACCGTAAGTTTGCAAAAAAAAATATGAAAGCATTATCCATTATAATATCAGTTTTATTAATAGGAGGAATCTTTATAACGAGTTTGGTTTCCTCTTATGCGTTTCATTGTGCCATAATTTTATTTTGCGCATTCAATATATTGTTTTGTATATTTCATCGCATGAAATATATTTGGCATATTGTTTTGTTTGGCGCTGTTACGTGTATTCCAGTATTATCAATAATTTCAGTTGTAAGTGAATATGATAACGGTTCCAGAATTTTTACTGCACGAATAGAAGCATTCAAATCCAGCAAAATAATTGGAAATACAACAGAATTTTCATATATTTACAAAGGAAAAGAGATACATGAATCGAAAATAGGTACTTTAAATGGCTATGTAGGCGCCAATATAATTATGGCCTCGCCATATAATGCCCAAAATCATTTCAAAGTTCTGAGTGAGAGTGAAATCGATTTTTTTACCGATTCGATTTACAAGGTATATGAAAACGGAATTTATCACGTAGGCGAAATAGACAAATTATTAAATAATATAAGCGACAATCCAGAACTCAGGCAAAAATACGAGGCTTCAATGGATAATGGCTTCTTGAAATTTTACCGCGACTATTGGTATTTGTTCGCGATCGTTTTCGCGGTAATCAATGTTGTATTATGTAGAAATTCCAACTTGTTTGGAAGATTATCGCTTCCTATATCATTTTTAGTATTAACTGCAATTAATTACACTTGCCATTCAGCATCATATTATTTGCTATTTATATTTGCAATAATCATTATAATATACAATGTTTCTTGGTCAACTTTGGCGAAATATCGAGTTCCAAAGGAAATAGCAAAGTGCGGAGGCTATATTGTAGTAGCCTACGAATTGTCTTCCGACAAGCGAGGTTCCTTTGTTAAATATGTTGCATCAAATGGCAGAATTGTTTCCAAGAAAATTGAAAAAATATATACGCACGGAATACTTGTATTTCCCTTTGTAGACGATGATGATTGTTTTGTAATTGACAGTAATCCGTCACCTGCATTAATAAAAAAATTTCAGAACGGCGTATTCGTTGATCCTACCGACAATATTTCGCTTTCAAGCATGCAGTCAAGCGAAACTATGAAAGAGAAATATATGTCTAAATATAAAAACTAACAACAACCGCCTTTCCAGTCCACTGAGTTCAGTGCTTCAATCAAGCCCTTGTAGTCCAAGGTTTTCAGCGCTTGTTTTCCGTTGGCGTAGGAACAGGAGTTTACTTTCTTATCGAAGGAGACGGAGACGAAATCCGCTGGGCGCACGCATTTCAATAGGCACGACGGACTCTGAAACGCCTTTCCGCCCGCCACGCTTGCAAGTTGCTTTGGCGTGGGCGTGTTGCTGAAGCGCTGAGGTATCAGAATTATCTGGTCGGGATTCAGGAATGTTGTCATCCGCTCGAAAACCGATTTCGCAAACTCCACCTTATCGGTGCCTACGAGGAGATTCAGGCCTGGCTTTATTCCTGTTTCGTTTATTTTTTGTAGCTGATACAGAACTCTTGCCACCTCCGCACTGTTGTCGGGATTGTGGATTGTCAGGTGGATTTTGTCAG
>JAZUEG010000256.1:0-12675 GCA_045640025.1 Bacteroidales bacterium | reverse complement strand
CGACTTCCTTGTGGTTCTGCTCCACGCCTATGCCGTTGCTGTAGCAGTGCCCGAGGGTAAACTGTGCCGATGCGTGTCCCTGCTCGGCGGCCTGGGTGTACCATTTTACGGCCTCGGCGAAGTCCTGCTCGATTCCTTCTCCGTAATAACGGCAATAGCCCATCCAGTTTTGAGCCTCTGCGCTTCCCTGATTGGCCGCGTTCTGGAAACATTCCACAGCCTTGGCCTTGTTGCCGATCTTGCGTAGTTCCTTGCCCTCGTTTATGAGTCTCTCTACGCTCTGAGCCGATGCGATTGTCGCCATAAGGGCGATGATGATTGTGAGGATTGTGGTTTTCATAGGAATAGTCCTTTTTAAGGTTAGTAATTGAAGTAGAAATCTCCATACAATGCACTTTGCATCCATGGTGTCTGACGATTATTTGTGGATGAAGAGACCTTAGAGCCTACTTTTTTCAAGAACAACTCTATTGGAAGATTTTTTTCGTTGAGGCATTCCAAAAAAGCTTTGGTGTATGGGCTGTTGCGTCCGTAACCGTCGTCTGCGGTGTGCTTGGGAGAAGTTGAGAAAGCCAACACAGAACCAGTCGGAGCAGACATTCCACCCAGGCCCCAATTGTCGCCTCTTGCCCAGCCTCTGTTGAGAGGATTGTTGCGACAGGCGTCCAATACTATTATATTCATCTTGCTGCCCGACTCCTCGAGAAGAGCAAGGGCTCTGTCGGCTCGTACACATTGGTATTCCAAGTCTGCCTTGAACTCAAGTTTTGCATCCACAGGAATAAGATAGTTGACGCCATCGTTCTCGATTCCGTGACCAGCATAGTAGAGGAGTGCGGCATCAGAAGTAGCTGCCTTTCTTGCGAAAGTGGCCAATGCCTCATCGAATTCACGCTTGCTGATATCATGTTTTTCCATTACATCAAAACCAAGTGTTCTTAGTTTTGCTGATATGTCGGTTGCATCGTTCTTGGGATTAGGCAATTTTGATGCGTGTTGATATTCGCTGTTTCCTATTACCAATGCTACACGGCGTTTGGTCTGGTTTATTGGACCAGGCTGATTGTTGTTGAAAGATATAGTTCTCGAGATATTGGCAGTACCTCCTGCGTTTATAACGATTACCTCAATTATATTGTCACCATTGGCAAGTGTGAGGTTTTCCTTGATGTCGAGATCGCTGTCGGTGGTTGTGTTTACAACGAGTCCCCTTACTTTGGATCCATTGAGCAAAACGCTGTATTCCTTGATTTTGCTGCTGGATTTAGCACTCACGAACAAACTGTAGTTGCGCGATTGTACAGAACCTGTGGCGCTGTGCCATGTAAGGGTTGGCAACGATTTATTATTGATACTACCACCCAATTCGCGCAAAAGGTTTTCCGCTTCTTCATCTGGACCTTGGTCCAGGCATAGTCTTAGATAATGTCTGGCCTTGTCGAAATCCTTTGACACACATCTTCCATAGTAATAACATTCAGCAAGACGCTTTTGGCCTCCGGCGTTTCCCATATCTGAGGCTTTTTGAAAACATTCCACAGCTTTGCACCAATCTTTTACTGAATGGCAGAGTCCTTCGTTTGCCTGTGCCTGCGCATCTCCCTGCAAAGCGGCTTTATGATACCAATAAGCAGCCATATCGAAGTCTCGAGCAACACCTTGGCCATTGAAATAACAAGCGGCTAACCAGTGTTGTCCATATTTACTACCTTGTTCTGCTGAACTTTTAAAGCATTTGAATGCGTTTGCATAATCACCTTTTTCATAATACTGATAACCTTCGCTTGCCAATCTTTCTGCCTGGGCAAATGCAAGTACCGATATCAGCATCAACATTATTATTGTAAATATCTTTTTCATTGTATGTTTATGTATTTTTATTTGTGGTCGATCTCGATTATTAATGGAACTATTGTGCCATTGGTTGTGGCACTGAATCCTATTTTGTTGGATTCGTATTTTATTTCTGCATTGCTGGCCAGTTTCTTGGATAGTACCGATGAAACCTTGTCATAGAAAGAGCCTGGCGTGTTCTTTACCGCATTCACAATGCTGTTTATGTCGAGTTCCTCTCCTGAGTAGAGTACACAGAAGTAGTCGGTTCCCATGGTGTTGTCGAACTGGAATTCGTGAGTCTCGTCTGGAAGGGCAATGTTATTGCTCCTATAGTTGAGATTTGCACTTATATTGTCGGCGTATGGAAACAGTTTGGCTACATTGTTCTGCTTGTCGGATGCTATCACATAAACCCAGGCAGGTTCGTTGTTGCTTACGTAAAGGCGGAACTTGCTTCCCGATAGGTAAGTATCATTTGCCTTGTAGTAGTTAAGAGTGCCGTCTGTTTTCAGAGAAAGAGACATGTGCCCCTTGCCGTCCTTCTCTTCTATGTACATCTCTCCGGAAAAAGCGTTCGCCTTGGACGGCTCATTCTTTTTCACGTAGAATTCGATGGCCTCCAATGCTGAATTGCAGAAATCATCGTATCTTACCCAAATCATTCCTTGCTTGCCCCATAGCATGCCCCAACTGTTCATTATCTGGAATGCCCCACCATATTTGTTGTCGTCGTAACCCACTATACACATTGCGTGGGCACCTTTTTTACCTTCTGTGTTGCCGTCCCAAAAATCTTTGCCCCAGCACGCACCGAACGAGGGATAGACCCACATGGCAATCAAAAGAGGACGGTCTTCGTTGAGAGCCTTTTTGATGCTTCGGATTTTCTCCTGATTGGTGCTTTGAGAGCCATATCTGAAGAGTGTTGAGTATGATTCAATTTTGTACTGGGAGGCTTCGGTCATCATATCACCGGGTACGTATGATGCACAATTATTGATATCGAAAGTCTCGCGAAATTTGGCTGCTCCAATATTTTTCATTAAGTGGGCGGCATCAGCAGGGTGAGATCCTCTGCTACAGGTGTCGTCGTCTCTGTATTTAATCTGTGTATATACGAATATTGGCGAAAAAGCCTGTTCTGTGATATAGTTTCTATCAGTCCAGCCATTTGCTATGGCCTCGCAGATAGTGCGTGTGGCGTATGCTGATGCCCAGCTTGTGCATGTGCCGTATTGTCCCTGACTTTTGGGCCAAGGGCAGTATTGCACAAGAGATTTGGATGGTTTCAAGACCTCTAGGTCTCTTGTTATCAGTTGGGCCTTTCGTGGCATTGAGTTGTAGGTCTCCTCATCGGAGATACATCCCATGCCAAACTGCTCGTGCTGAGCGAATGTGTTTGTAAGCATTGCAGCGAGCACGGCGAATAGAAGTGTGATTCTTTTCATTGGATATCCTATTTATGGTCAATTTCAATTATCAATGGCACAACAGTTCCGTTGGTCTGAGCGCTGAACTTCATTTGACTTGCCGTGTATTTTATATCGGTATTAACAGCAAGTTTTCCAGACAAAACAGACGATACCTTTTGGTAGAAATTGCCAGGTGTATTTTGAATGTTTCTAACAATGCTGTTGATATCAAGTTCCTCACCTGAGTAGAGTACACAGAAATAATCTGTGCCGACAGTGTTATCTAACTTGAATTCGTGAGTCTCGTCGGGAAGGGCAATGTTGTTGCTCCTATAATTGAGGTTTGCACTTATCCTATCGGAGTATGGGAACAACTTTGCCACATTGTTTTGCTTGTCTGATGCTATTACATACACCCATGCTGGCTCATTGTTGCTGACATAGAGGCGGAATTTGCTTCCTGAGAGGTGAGCCTCGTTGGCCTTGTAGTAGTTGATTGCTCCGTCTGTTTTCAGAGAAAGAGACATGTGGCCCTTGCCGTCCTTCTCCTCTATGTACATATCGCCAGCGAATGAATGCAACTTTTGAGGAATCGTCTTCTTTTTGTAAACTTCGTATGCATAACCACATACATTACAAAAGTCATTGTACCTCATCCATATATAACCTTGATTGCCCCAATCGGTGCCCCAGCTGTTCTGGATCTCAAATGCTCCGCCATACTTGTTGTCGTCGTATCCTACTACGCATAACGCATGCCACCCTATGGTGTCAATATTTGACAACGTTCCGCTCCATACCTCCTGCCCATTCTGATGGAATGAAGGATGAGTTTCTATAGCCATTACCACAGGACGATTCTCACACAATGCTTTTTTGATTTTGCGTATTTTCACATTGTTGGCAACAGAATGTATAATCCTTCTTCTTGAGTCTGTCCTTTCTATAAACAATAGGTTGTAATCATCAATTTTGTGCTGAATAGCCTCTCTGAATAGGTGTTGTGGGATTAGGTCAACACACAGCATACCAAAGGAACTGAATTTTGGAGCTCCCTTGGTTTTCAATATTTCAAGAGCCAAATCAATACGGGATCCTTCTTTACAATTTGGCAAACTTTGGATTTGCTTGTACACAAACATTGGAGAATATGCTTCTTGAGTGATCTTCCCCTTGTCTGTCCACCCATTTATAATGGACTCGCATATTGTTCTGGCACAATATGAGGTTGCCCAACTGGTACAAGTGCCGTATTGACCTTGCGACTTAGGGATTGGTGCATATTGCTTTAGCGAGTATGAACTTGGTAGAATTTCAATATCTCGAGTAAGCAAAGGAGCTTTTTGAGGCACATTTACCTCCACATCATAGTCGAACTCGCATCCCATACCATGCTCTTGTGCGAAGGTGGGTGTGGAGATACAGATTAACAATATAAGTAGTTGTATTAGTTTTTTCATTGTTGTCGTGTTTTTATTTTACGTTGAACATAAATTCTCCTACTACAGATCCCATTAACCAAGGTCGTTGAGTTTGGACAGTCTCCATATATACATCATCAGTCACTTTCTTGCAAAACATCTCAAACAATGTGTTTGGTTGATCTATCCATTTCAAGAACGATTTAGCGAATGGACTATAGCCGCCAGGCTCCCCATCCACAGCGCTTTGATTGGGCGAAACAGAATAGAATACAACAGTACCAACTGGTGGGGTCATCAAAGATGGACCACGAGGCCCTCTACCGATGGTTGATCTGCATGCATCAATAACTATAATGTTCAACCTATTGTTTTTTGTCTCCAGGCTATTTTGTATGTAAGTCGCACTCATACACATTTCCATAATATCGGCTTCTGTTGTGGTGTAAGCAGTGGTAGGTATAAGGTAGTTCTCTTCTTTCGCCATACAACCATGACCTGCATAGTAAACCATTGCCACATCATAGGAAGCCGCAGTTTGTGCAAAGTTTGAGACGGCTTCCATCATCAATGATTTTGTGGGCAAATCGTTCTCTAGGATTACGGTAAAACCATATTTCCTAAGAGCGGAAGCAATTGCATTGGCATCATTTTTAGGATTTGGAAGTGCACCCCACATTTGAGACTTATAATTGCTGTTTCCTATCACCAAGGCAATCCTCTTGCTCGGAGGCAGTGATGGGTTGTAAACAATATTCCAAGTCTGTGTAGTTGTGCCATTAGCATTGTAAGTGATTAATGTCAAATCATTATTTCCGCGTTGCAAAACCACATCCTGTGTGAAATTGTAATCGTAAACGTTTGGAGGCAATGTTGGTATTATCTTGGACTCTCCATTAACGGAGAATTTTCTAAGTTGGACTTCTGTTGCTGATTTTACTCCTACTTTAATACGATAATTTTGCGATGAACTTGAGGTTGGCGAAAGCAATGTTAGAACAGGCTTGGTTCCTGGTGTGTATACAATAGTCCAAGTCTGCGAACTTTTGCCACTAGCATTCGTAACCTCTAATGTTACTTCGTTGTTGCCTTGTTTTAGCGTTATCAGATGCTCAAAATCAAAGTCATAAGTATTGTTCTCAACAACCTTAAATCCTCTCGTTGAGACTTCCTTTACTTCTTGTTTGTTTACTTTGAGACTTACAGACTGGATTGTTGAAGATGATTTTACTCCAACCTTAAATCTGTATTGGCTTGTTGTAGAGGTTTGAAGACTCAACAAGGAGAAAATCGGAGGATCAGGCGGTTGAGTAACAAAGACCCAAAAGACTGTTTTGTATTCACCTTTAGAGTTCTCAACTGTCAATACAACTGTATTTCTTCCTTTGGGTAGAGGAATATTGCCTCTTATTGTGAACTCACAACCATTTGTATTATTCGATATATTTTTTGTAACATCTACAACAGCAGATCCGTCTTTGGACGAGATTGTAATCTTTTTTATTGGTGTTTTTGATTGCAGTAGGGCGGTTATAATACATTCTCCATTTTCATATTTTTTCTCTATTAATTTTACACCTACGTAACCTTTCGCTTCTTCTATGGTCAAACATTCATGACCATTTGTGTCAAAGATTTTTCCGTTAGTAAAACATATATACTCGCAATCATATTTGGCTAATTTCATTGTAGTTGCTGGCAGAATCCATCTGCCTGCTTTGTCAATCAGTCCCCACTCATCATACTCAGGCGAAACCCATGCCTTACCGTCAACAAATCCCCACGCTACATCACAATAGCGTGGAGAAATTGACCATGAGCCATTTTTATCAATAAAGCCAAACTTCCCATTAGACTTCACAGCTGCCAATCCGTCGGAAAAATCCTTACCAAAATCATACTGACATTTGATGATTTCTACTCCGTTTTCGTTTATGTAACCATATTTGTAAGCGCCACCGTATTTTTTCTTTACAACAAGTGCGCGATCACCATAAAAACCATGAGCCTCATCATATTTGTAGGCAAACTTGTTTGGGGTAGAGCCACATTGAGCCTGGGCACTATATGACAATAGTACCGCCATCAATATTGATAATATGCTGATTATGTTTTTCATTTTACTTGTAGTTTATGTTTTTTGATTACCAAGGCCATTGAAGACCAAGGCTAAATTGGAACCCATTCAATTCGCCAGTAGGACAAAAAACGTAATTATACGCAACTCCCAAAACCAAATACCAGTTTTTGTAGTAGTTTCTTTGGTCCGCTATTATGGGCGTCATCCATTTGAATGTCGGTCTTAATATAAAGCGTCCATTGAATTTATTTTCGGCTATCGCTCGTTCTTGCCAATAGGATGTTCCTCCATACGAAGAAAGGAGCACTTTGTCATATCCATTGACAATTGTATCGTTAGAAAACAAACATCCCAAACCTAATCCAAAAGAAAAAGCCTGCCCTTTTATTTGTGGGGTCGACCAAGAAACGGTTCCACAAAAATCAAATAGTGGATTAAAGTTGCTTAATCCATTATTTAGTCTGGATTCTGATGCATATTCCTTTTCGTATTTACTTGAATAAAAATATTGCTTCTTGTCGATATTGATTCCTAAATCTGCGCCGAACATAAAAGGGTACATTCCATACCAGCCTGACGCACCTACTTTGCAACATTTTGACCAATTGTAAGATGCGCCCCAAAATTCAATATCAGAATATTCGTTCACTTGTCCTTGTCCCTTAGCGTAATTGCCAACGGAACAAATCACAATCAACAATGCTATTGCATATTGTAATAATTTTTTCATTTTGATTGATTATCTAATCAGCCTACTTCTCTCAGGCATCGGCATTCCTGTTTTGTATATGTGTTTTATTCCTTCAAGGTAAAATATCCCGGAGAACCTGGAGCGTCGATGCGGGCGTAGGTACTGTTGGCGGTTTTGTATTTAGTGCCGTTGCCTCCTACAAGATTCTTACAGTATTCGAACATCTCTGTACTATAATTTCCAGCTACAAAAGATTGAGTTGTATAAATAGTAATAAGGGAGGAGCAGTCACAAAACATTCTTTCCATACCATAGACATTCTCTGTACAAAACATAGACAAATCAAGGGCTGAAATGGAATAGCATCTATAGAACATTCGACTCATATCGGTGACATTCCTAGTATTGAAACTTGACAAGTCAATACTAGACAAAGAACGACAATCTCCAAACATACTAGACATCGAAGTTACGTTCTTCGTATTGAAACTTGACAAATCAAGTGTTGATAGTTTTTGACATTCATAAAACACCCCACTCATACTCATAACATTGTTTGTATTAAAGTTAGATAAGTTTACATTCTCTAATTCTTTACAACCATAAAACATTTGCCCCATATCTATTAGACTTATTGTATTGGAATTAGACAAATCAATACTTTGAATTGAACTACATTGATAGAACATTCGAACCATATCTGTAACGTTTGTCATATTGATATTCGACATATCAATACTTGTGAGGGATCCGCATCCATTGAACAAAGAGTGCATTGTTGTCACATTTTTAGTGTTGAATTTTGACATGTCAATATTTTTAATGCTATAACATCCCATGAACATACTATCCATATTGGTGACATTGGAAGTATTGAAATTTGACAAATCAATATTTTCAATCCTTACACATCCCCAAAACATGGCATTCATAGACCTGACGTTTTTGGTGTCAAAATTCCTTACATTGACATTATTGGTACTTCTGCAAGCCCTAAACATACCAGTCATGCTCGTGACTTGCGAAGTGTTGAATTTAGATAAATCAATATCGACCATTTTGCAACCTTCGAACATAAAACTCATATCCGTTACGTTTTGAGTATCGAAACTATTGAAAACAATGGTGGTTAAGTTGTAGTCACTAAACAATCTTCTGCAATTTTGAGGAGCAATAATATCCTTGTTGTTTTCACTGATAACATAATAGTCCGTTCCCTTGGTGTATACTTGAAGGTTATTCTCTTCTTCATCAACAAATAAACCTGTTGCTGTCATATCTGATATATTAACATTGTCCTTTATATCGAATACAAGATTTGTAGCATTCCCATAAATAATAGGATATAACTTTCCCCTGGATAGTAAACAACATCCCTGTATGGTATTGTTTGTATCATTAGATTCTTTATTTGGATTATCAACTACATTATCGCCTGTTGTATCGCCTTCAGAGCTTGAACTATTATCTTCTTCAGAGTTTGAGTTATTGTCCATCTTGTCATTTGGAATATTGCTTGCCTCTTTGTCAGATTCGTTTCCATTAGCATTGTTATCATTTGATGCGCTATTGTTATTATCCGCATCGGAATTATCATTGTCATCACAATTCCCATTGGATTCGTCTCCTGTGGTGTATACAATAGACTCCACCTCTATTGATTCTTCCATACCACAAGAACCCAACAACATAGCCATAGCCAAACTCAATAAAACCTTCCTCATCTTGGAAAAAATAAATTGAAAAAAATCACGCCTACTTCTCTCAGGCCTCGGCATTCCTGCCGGCATCAGCAAAAAAAATCGGAAACAAAAAAACGGAGGGAAACAATTGGCAATAAAAAAAGGCGTGAACCTCTCCTATCGCATTCACGGGAGCCCTGGAAGAAACCCGTCACAAAAAGCGGAAGATCCACACCAATAAGGTGCAGACATTATCCTTTACTTTTTGTGTTTTGGGTACTCCTTCCCCAGTTCGGGTATGGGCATACCGAATGCGTTGATTAACCAATCGTCTTTTCTTAGAAAAGTTTTTCCAGGGCTTTTCTTGAATGCGATTAATTGTTAATGTCGTATGTCGTTAAGCATATCTAATATGCTTTTATGTTTTTTTAACGATGCAAAGATGGGTTTATTATTTATGATAGACAAATAAATTTGGGGATTTTTTTCACAACACCCCAGCTATATGTAGAGACGCACGGCCGTGCGTCTCTTATTGCATAACAGAAACCTATACTCCCAACTGCTTTTCTATCAAATAAATAAAAATGTGGATCACCTTAATGTGGATTTCCTGAATACGGTCGGCCTCGCCGCTGTGGGGCACGCGGATCTCCACGTCGGCAAGGTCGGCGAGGCGGCCACCTGTCTTGCCTGTCAGGGCTATCACCTTCATGCCCTTCGATTTGGCCACCTCCACGGCGTTGAGCACGTTTTGAGAATTGCCCGAGGTGCTGATGGCAAGCAATACGTCGTCGCCGTTGCCGAGGGCCTCCACAAAACGGGAGAAGATGGCATTGTAGCCATAGTCGTTGGCGGTGCAGCTTATGTGAGGCGCGTCGCTGATGGCTATGGCAGGTATGGGCTTGCGGTCGCCACGGTAACGGCCCGTAAGTTCCTCGGCAAAGTGCGATGCGTCGCTCATGGATCCGCCGTTTCCGCAGCTGATAATCTTGCAGCCTGCCTTTATGGAATCGGCCATTATGGTGGCGGCGTCAGATATCTTCTGCAACACGGCCTCGTCGCTCAGAAACCTGTCGAGCACCTCCCGAGCCAGCAAAAGCTCGCTTTTTATCAAATCTATCATCCTTTATAATTACGAATTACGAATTACGAATTACGAATGCGTTCTTCCGGATGGAATTCGGATTTCGTAATTCGTAATTCGTAATTCAAAAAAAATTACTTTACTGGGTATTTCAGCAGTTTGGCGTTGGCGTCGAAATCCTGAGCGCCAAAGAGATAGCTGCCTGATACCATCACGTCAACACCAGCCTCGGCAAGCGCGTAGGCGTTCTTGTTGTCCACGCCGCCATCCACCTGAATGAGGGCGTGGCTATTGCTCCTAACGATCATCTCCTTGCAGCGGCGGATCTTGTCGTAGCTGTGCTCTATGAACTTCTGACCGCCAAAGCCTGGGTTCACTGTCATCAGCAGCACCATATCCACCTCCTGAATGATGTCCTCCAATGTGGAGATAGGTGTGGCGGGATTGAGGGCGATTCCGCACTTGGCGCCGAGGTCCTTTATCTGATGCACAAGGCGGTCGATGTGGGTGCAGGCCTCCTGATGGAATGTGAGCATCCCGGCGCCGCACTTGATGAACTGCTCGGCGTAGAGGTCGGGGTTGGCTATCATCAGGTGAACGTCCAGCATCTTGGTGCTGTGTTTCTTGAAGGCCTTCACTATTGGGAGACCGAATGTGATGTTAGGGACAAACTGACCATCCATAACGTCGATGTGCACCCAGTCGGCGCAGCTGTTGTTCATTTTCTTGGCCTCGGCCTCCATGTTTGCGTGGTCGCAAGAGAGGATCGATGGCGATACTATTATAGTCTTTTCCATTTTGTCGGTAATATAAAATTTCACGCTGCAAATTTACAAACAAAATTTCAGCAATTATCTTTCTGATTAAAAAATCTTATTGTAAATTTGCAAAACGGAAAAAACATATCATTCGCAACTGTTTAACCTCAAATAAATCATGCATATCGCTGTAGCAGGAAACATAGGATCGGGCAAGACTACTCTTACCGAAATACTGGCGTCGCATTACGGGTGGACACCCAATTACGAGAACGCCGAGGGCAATCCATATCTCAACGATTTCTACAACGACATGCCCAGATGGGCGTTTCATCTGCAAATACAGTTTCTGCACAGTGGACTCAGCCGTATACTCAAAATCAAGGAGTCGGGACAGAACATCGTACAGGACCGCACAATCTACGAGGTAGGATACATCTTTACCCGAAACCTCTACGAGATGGGGGTATTATCGGAGCGCGAATACAATGGATATATAGAATTATTTGAGCTGACAACATCACTTGTGGAGCCCCCCGACCTTATAATATATCTGCGGGCCAAGGTTTCCACTCTGCTCAGCCAGATTCACCGACGCGGAAGGGCATACGAGCAGGGCATCAGCGTAGACTATCTGAGCAAGCTGAACCAGAAATACGACTCGTGGGCCAAGGAATACACCCGCGGGAAAATCCTGATAATCGACATCGACAATCTCGACCTGCCAAACAGCGAGGCCGACAGAAAATACATACTTGATATTATTGACAAAAATTTATATAATTCCCAATTACTAAAATGAAAAAGACGACAATTTGCGCAGCTGTAGCCTTGGCAGCCGTAGCCATGGCCAGCTCATGCGGCAAGAAGGAGGATTCACGCCATCAGCTGAATGACGCTCTCTACATAGAGGACGCCAGATCCAATGCCAAACACATCATCTCGGAGCTGTCGCTCAAGGAGAAACTCGCTCAGATACAGAGCGGAAGCATCTATGTAATAAAGGACGCATCCGACGACCAGGGCAACCTGAGCTTCGATACCCTCCGCAAGTACTATCCTTACGGAATGGGCCTCATGAACATAGATTTCGGCGGATGTCCGCCCGAGAAATACGCCCGCACCGTAAACTCACTCAAGGAATACAACAACACACTGGAGCATCCCGTGCCAATGATCTTTATCGGTGAGGGTCTCCACGGACTCATGGGCGTGGATGCCACATGTTTCCCTCAGGCCATAGCCCTCGGATGCAGCTGGGACACCACTCTCCTGCGCAAGGTATACAACACAACACGCATAGAATCCAAGGCCAGGGGCATCAACATGCTCTTCTCCCCCATTCTCGACCTGGCCCGCGAGCCACGTTTTGGCCGTATAGAGGAGATGTACAGCGAGGACCCATTCCTCTGCGGCACATACGGTTCGGTAGCCGTTACAGCATTTCAGCAGCTGAAGGCGGATGGATCGCTCGAGATGGCCGCCACACTCAAGCACTACATGGGTCACGGACAGATGGAAGGCGGCAGAAATGTGGCCTGTTATCCCGGTTCAGCTAATGACCTGATGAACAACCACTCAATTCCATTCGAGATGTGCGTAAACGCCGGAGTGGCCTGCGTGATGCCTGCATACAACGACGTCTGCGACCTGCCTGTAACAGTAAACAAGTGGCTGCTGGAGGAAGTGCTGAGAGAAAAACTCGGTA
>JAZUEG010000255.1:0-2740 GCA_045640025.1 Bacteroidales bacterium | reverse complement strand
TTTTCATTTGTTATTGTTTTTGTTTGTTGGACATATATTTTTATTTGTTTTGTATGCCTTTTTTCTTCGGCTTACACCCTCTTACTACCAATCTCTGTGCCAATGCCCAAAAACATCGTTTTATATGACAGTGTGGCATATCAGTTGATGAAATACACTGACAAAATGACAAAATGGACAAATTGGCGCAGTTTTTTGCGACTTTTTGGGATAAAAAAACTAACTTTGCGCCTGCAACGTGCCGGAGGGTTTGGCACAGTATGCTATTAGCTGAAAAAAATAAATATATATGGACGGAAAATTTTTCGAGAATCGCATATTTCAGTTGTCCGGCAGTTCGGATTTCGATGATGTGGCATTGCAACTGTTTAGGTTTCAGTACGATAACAATGCCGTGTACCGCCGCTACGTGGAACTGCTGGGCGTGGATGCCACGGCCGTGGATAGGGTGGAGGCCATACCTTTTTTGCCGGTGGAGTTTTTCAAGCGCTGCGAGGTCAGGACCACACAGTATGCCGAACAGCTGATATTCACATCGAGCGGAACCACCGGAGCCAATACCAGCCGGCATTTCGTGAAGGACCCCGGGATTTATTACAAATCTTTGGTGGCGGGTTTCCAGCAGTATTACGGCGCGCTCGGCGGATACCACGTGCTGGCGCTGCTGCCGGCGTATCTCGAGCGCACGGGCAGCTCGCTCGTTACCATGGTTGAGAAATTCATGGAGCTATCCGGCAACGGCTGCGACGGTTTCTATCTGTATGATTTCGACGCACTTAGCCGGAGGATAGATGAGCTGATGGCGCGCCATGACGGCAAAAAAATCCTGCTGATAGGCGTTACTTTTGCCCTGATAGACTATGCCGAAAAATTCCAGCGCGCATACGGCGACCGCGTGATAATAATGGAGACCGGCGGCATGAAGGGGCGCCGCAAGGAGCTTGTGCGCGACGAGGTGCACTCCATACTCTGCAACAGGCTGGGTGTGAGCGCCGTACATTCGGAATACGGCATGACGGAGCTCCTGTCGCAGGCATACTCCTTCGGCCAGGGAATCTACCGCGAGACATCCACCATGCGCATAATGGTGCGCGACGCATCGGATCCCCTGCGGTACGTGCCGCACTCCACCACCGGCGGCATCAACGTGATAGACCTCGCCAACATATATTCGTGCGCGTTTGTGGAGACCAAGGACCTCGGCATCCGCTATCAGGACGGCACATTCAAGGTGCTCGGCCGGTTCGACAATTCCGACACGCGCGGATGCAATCTGCTATACGCCAAATAGATGCGTCAGCTCCTGCGCTCCAGCCGCTCCAGCCTCTGTGCTATATCGCCCAGCATCAGCTCGGCAAAATCCTGACCCTGATACCTCTTTATTATATATAGTATGCGGTATGCGCGCCGGCATCCGGCATCGGGAACGCCGGGCAGAAGCTTCACGCCGTTTTCCATGGCAGCTAATACGTTTTTGCATCCGTGGCCGTCCGGGCTGGGCGGCTCCTCCATCTCCCTCACTATCAGGGTGCTGTCGCCGTATTCCACGGCTATCAGGCCCTCGGGATTGTCTATGCCGGGCAGAGAGATCCTCTGCTCGCTGATATTCCGCCAGCTGTATCCGCCCGCCAGTTTCCAGTGTTGTGCAGCTGATACATAACATATTCCGTGCATCACCGCGCCCGTGCCGTTATTCAGCGATTTTTCCTGAAGATTGGCGCAGATAAGGTCCTCTACAGGAATGCCGAAGTGCCTGGCTATCATCACGAAAACCTCCACCTTAGGCTCGGCGCGCTCCTCCTCGTAGGCGCCCACCGCCGCGCGCTTGAGGTTGAATATCTCAGCAAAGGCCGTCTGGCTGAGCTGAGCCCTGTTTCGCAAAAATCTTATATTTTGACCAAAAAAAGACATAAAAAATTTGATTTAATAAAAAATTAACTCTATATTTGACCAGACAAAAATAATAAAAATTAAACACAAACAATATGGGATTTTTTAAAAGACTATTCACATGGACAAAGTCTGAGGCAAATGCTGCCATGGACAAATTGGAAGACCCTATCAAGATGGCTGATCAGGGCATCAGAGACCTTCAGGAAGACCTCGACAAGAGCATCAAGGCGTTGGCCGGCGTAAAAGCCAGCTGCATATCCGCCAAGAGAGACTACGACAAGGCCCGCCAGGACGCCGTTGACTACGAAAACAAGGCTATGACATTCCTCAAGGCCGCCGAGATGGGCAAGGTAAGTCAGGAGGAGGCCGACAAGATGGCCACACAGTGCCTTGAGAAGAAGAGCCAGATCAACCAGGAGCTCCCAATGCTCCAGAAAAACTATGAGAAATACCAGGCCGCTGTAGAGAAGCTCGAGAACTCTGTGAAGACCCTCAGAGCCCAGATCGACAAGTGGAAAAACGAGGCCAAGATGCTCAAGGCTCGCGCCAAGGTGAGCGAGGCCACTGCCAACGTAAACAAGCAGCTTGCCGGCATCGACTCATCTGATACAGTAGCAATGCTCGAGCGCATGAGAGAGAAGGTAGACCAGCAGGAGGCACTTGCAGATTCTTACCTCGAGATATCGGAGCAGTCGCAGGGCGTGGACCGCGACATCGAGAGCGCACTCAAGCAGCTTGGCGGCAGCATAGAGGCCAGCAGCGACCTCGCAGCCCTCAAGGCCAAGATGAACGAGAACAAGGCTATTGCTTCAAGCGTAGAGGAGCCTAAGGCTATCTCGGCAAGCCC
>JAZUEG010000254.1:0-3321 GCA_045640025.1 Bacteroidales bacterium | reverse complement strand
TGCTCAGCTACTCCTTGGCTCACAGAACGACATGGCTACGATCCGACTTCGAGCGCGCCCTCCTCACCAAGGAAGGCAACATCCGCATTCCCGACAGGGTTTTGGTGGGCGACAGCGAGACCATAGTAATAGACTTCAAGTTCGGCAAGGCCCGCGACGAATACCGCGATCAGATCAAGGAATACGCCACCCTGCTCCAGTCGATGAGATACCCCAATGTAAAGGCGTATCTGTATTACGTGGAAGACGGGAAGATTGAGGAGGTGTGAGGGGGTCGGGGCTACGGAACGTGAAGGCCTTGCGGCCTGTAATGGCGTTGCTGCTGATGATGCAATGTAAGAGGTCCTGTGGACCTCCACGCTCCGTAGCCCCGGCCATCACCACGCATCAATGACGGCTATGGCCGGGGAATAATTATGGCCGGGAATCTTTACAAAAAAATTGTTGTTTATTCCGTCCTAATCACAAAACAAGTCCTAAAAATGTGATGGTTTACACAAAACAAGTCCCAAAAATGTGTAAATCCTCACAAAACAAGTCCTAAAAATGTGATTTTTGTTTGGTGGTGTGTTCTAATCTTGTTATATTTGCAGCGTATAAAACTATATAGATATGAAGATTAGACGTAATATTATAGATAAATTAGTGTCGTGGAAGGACTGTTCTGACAGGAAACCTCTTATTCTTATGGGGGCTCGTCAGGTTGGTAAAACCTGGATAATGAAAGAGTTCGGCAATGTTTGTTTCAAGAATGTTGTGTATGTGAACTTCGATTTGGAAAAAGAGGTTTATTCTTTTTTCGAGTCGTCAAAAAATCCTCAACGGATTATTCAGAATCTTTCGTTGTATCGGTCCGATACTATTGTGCCCGGAGATACATTGTTGATTTTCGATGAGATTCAGGAATGTAATACCGCTCTTAATTCTCTGAAATATTTCTGCGAGGATTTGCCCGAGCTTCATGTCGTTTGTGCTGGCAGCCTTTTAGGAGTGGCTTTGTCGAAGGGAGATTCTTTTCCTGTAGGCAAGGTTGATTTCCTGAATGTTTATCCTGTCACTTTTAAGGAGTTTCTTCAGGCCAAGTCGCCTAATCTCGTCGATTATATAAATAGTATAGACGCGATAGAGAATGTCCCAGAGGCCTTTTTCAATCTCTTGAAAGAGAATTATTGGTATTATATGTCGTGTGGAGGTATGCCTGAGGCTGTTTGCAAGTTTCTGGAAACAGGCGATATGAATCAGGTGGATTCCAAACTTTCTGCAATATTGGCCTCTTATAGGAATGATTTCTCCAAGCACGCCGATAATAGCGATATCAAGCGTATTGAGTATGTCTGGAATTCCATACCGTCGCAACTGGCTAAGGAAAATAGAAAATTCCTGTATCAGCTGGTGAAGACAGGAGCCCGTGCCCGTGAATATGAGGATGCTATATATTGGTTGACAAGGGCAGGTCTTGTCAATCAAGTTTTTTGTATAGATGCTCCAAATATTCCATTGTCGGCTTATAAAAATCTGTCGGCTTTCAAGATTTATCTCAATGATGTTGGATTGCTGAGAAAGATGTCTGATTTGCCAAGCTCGGTGTTTATGTCTGAGAACCCAATTTTCAAGGAATACAAAGGTGCCTTGGCTGAGAATTACGTGTTGCAAAGTCTTGTAGCACAAATGGATAAGCAACCTTATTATTGGACTTCGAACTATAATGCCGAGGTTGACTTCGTGCTGCAAAACGAACTTGATATTATTCCTGTTGAGGTAAAATCAGGAACTTCTGTTACAGGAAAAAGCCTTACGGTGTATGATTCAAAGTACGCTCCTAAATACAAATTGCGCTATTCGATGCTCAACCTTTCGAAAAACGGAACGCTGATCAACATTCCGCTTTTCCTTGCGGATTGGACATTCGATTTGGTAGGGACATTATTATAGCACAGGGTTTCAACCCTGTGGGCTGTTTTTTTTGCAAAATTCCCAATTTGTCTTTATCTTTGCCGTGAAGGAGATATAAAACCATTTCATCATGCTGAAACCGTATCCAGTTGGCCGACAGGATTTTGAGGCCGTGATTACAGAAGGCTACAAGTATATCGACAAGACCCAGCGTATGTGGGAGATGATGCAGCACCGCCACATGGTGTTCCTGAGCTACGTGCTGTTCACATGGTTGGGCTTCTACAATCAGGCCGAGGTGTATACCGCTGCCGGCAGAATAGATATTTTGCTTCATTCTGATGCTCACATATTTATCATGGAGCTTAAGGTGGATGAGAGTGCGCAGATTGCCCTCAATCAGATCAATTCCCTCCATTATGCCGACAAGTATGTCTCTTCAGGCAAGGGTATAGTAAAGATAGGGGTCAATTTCTCCAGCCAGACAAGAACTGTGGAGGATTGGATTATTGAGAGATGATGATATTATGTTGGACCATTAAATCAAAATTTGATTCTTATGAAAAGAAAATCAATCTTATTATTATTGTGCCTTATCTTGTCCGTTTTTAATTGCCTTGCACAAGAAGATACTACCATCTATGCCAAGGGTGTACCAATCGAGATGGTGTACATACAGCACGGCACCTTCACCATGGGCGCCACCCCGGAGCAGGGAAGAGACGCTTATGGTGATGAGAAGCCAGCCCACAGCGTAACCCTCACCAACGACTATTATATGGGCAAATACGAGGTAACGCAGAAACTCTGGAAGGCGGTGATGTGGAGCAATCCGTCTGACTTTAAAGGTGACGATTTGCCTGTGGAATATGTTTCTTGGGATGACATTCAGTGGTTCCTCAAGAAACTAAATCAGCTGACAGGCAAAAACTTCCGCCTGCCCACCGAGGCGGAATGGGAATACGCCGCCCGTGGCGGAACCAGGAGCCGGGGATACAAGTACAGCGGAAGCAATAATATCGATGAAGTGGCCTGGTATGATGACAACTCAGGGAGCAAGCCTCACGCCGTGGGTACCAAGCAGGCCAATGAGCTTGGTATCTACGATATGTCGGGCAATGTTGATGAGTGGTGTCAGGACTGGTATGATTCTAGTTATTACAGCAAGTCGCCAAGTACTAATCCTACAGGACCGTCTTCTGGCTCCGACCGCGTGTACCGTGGGGGCAGTTGGAACAGCCATGCGAGTGTCTGTCGCGTATCGTTCCGCAGCTGCACCCTCGACGACAGGTGCTGCCTCATAGGCTTCCGCTTGGCGCTCTAATTTCGATTAGGGTTAAAACCCTATCCTGTGCAAATGTCACTCCGTTGGGGTTCGGCCTTTATTTGGGGACCCCCACGGGGGGGCATTCTCATAGCACAGGGTTT
>JAZUEG010000253.1:0-13502 GCA_045640025.1 Bacteroidales bacterium | reverse complement strand
TGAAATGTTGAAATGTTGAAATGTTGAACAGCTCAATCACTTCAACACTTCAACATTTCACCACTTAAAAAAACTTCAATCACTTCAATCACTTAAAGATCTGGATATATAACCAATATCAATATATGTTTAATTAATTTTATCTAATACACATGAAAAGATTTCTTTCAATGCACTTATTGAAATCTTTGCTCTTGATAATCGGCCTGGTATTCTTCAGCGCCACATCATTTGCACAGAAGCAGGTAAGTGGAAAAGTAGTCGATGAGTCAGGAATGACACTTCCAGGTGTAAGCGTGATGGAAAAAGGTACTACCAACGGTACCATCACCGGCATGGATGGAGATTACACCCTGACAGTCGCCAACAGCGCAACATTGGTATTCAGCTACATGGGTTTCGACAATGTAGAGATTTCAGCTGCCAATGGCACAACATTTAATGTTACTCTCAAGGAGAACACACGAGAGATCGACGAGGTAGTGGTAGTAGGCTACGGTACCATGAAAAAGTCGGACGTATCAGGTTCTTCTATCTCAGTGGGTGCTGAGGACATCGAGGGCTTCGTAGGTGCCGGTATCGACCAGGCACTTCAGGGTAAGGCCGCCGGTGTTCAGGTAACCGCCAACTCTGGTCAGCCAGGTGGTGGTATGCAGGTAAGCATCCGTGGTAATTCCACCATCAACCCCAAGGACGCATCTCCTCTCTACGTAATCGACGGTGTACCTTTGCAGGCTCAGAGCAACTCTGGCAACTCTATCGGTCTTAACCTCGGCAACGGTGAGGTAGGTTCGTTCTCAGCTCTCTCTAACCTGAGTCCAGACGATATCGAGTCTATGGAGATCCTCAAGGACGCATCAGCTACCGCTATCTACGGTTCGCGTGCAGCTAATGGCGTTGTACTCATCACCACCAAGCAGGGTAAGAAAGGCAAGGCACAGTTCAACTACTCTGGATCATTCGGTATCCAGAAGCAGTACTCAAGAATCGACATGATGAACCTCCGCGAGTATGCCCAGTTCAAGAATCAGGTTGAGATCGAGAACGGCGAGGTAGAGAGCAAGCTCATGCAGGAGTACAAGGATCCATCGCTCCTCGGCGAGGGTACCGACTGGCAGGACGCTATCTTCCAGACAGCATTCATGCACACCCACAACCTGAGCGCTTCAGGTGGTACCGACAAGGCTCACTACTACATCTCTGGCGGTTACTTCAACCAGGATGGTACAATGATCGGAACCAAGTTCGACCGTTACAACACACGTATCAATCTCGATGCCCAGGTTACCGACTGGCTCAAGATTGGTGCCAACTCTGCTTTCGCTGTCTCTCACGACGAGTTGATCATGAACAACTCTGAGGACGGTATCCTTACAGTAGCTACATGGTCGCTCCCTGACCTCCCAGTATACGATATCGACGGCAACTACGGTACAGTATCACGCGAGGGCGTATCAGGCTGGAAAAACCCAGTAGCCGACGCTCTCAACAAGGAGAACAAGATTGCCCGTAAGAATATCGACGCTACAATGTACGCTGATATCAGAATCACCGGCGACCTCAACCTCCACTCAGAGTACTCTACAAGCAACCTCTTCACCAACTCTTACGCATTTACCCCATCGTTCGACTACGGTAACCTCAAGAGCGATCAGATCTCTGGCCGCCGTGGTAAGTACGAGAACTCTTACTGGCAGGTTAAGAACTTCCTTACCTACAACAAGACATTCGCTGACGTACACTCTGTAACAGCAATGATCGGTCAGGAGACATCTAAGTGGTCATGGGAGTCGGCTCAGACAAATGGTTCTGGCCTTTCTTCCAACGAGATCCACAACCCTGCACTCGGTACCGAGTTCACCATCGGCAACGGCTTCGGCGCCGGTACACGAGTTTCAATGTTCGGCCGCGTATTCTACGGCTTCAACAGCAAGTACAATCTTACCTACACATACCGCCGCGATGCTTCCTCTAACTTCGGTCCAGAGAACCGCTGGGGTAACTTCCACTCAATGTCAGCTTCTTGGAAGATCTCCAACGAGGACTTCTTCGCTCCTGTCAAGGAATCTCTCAAGCTCTCTAACACCCGTCTCCGCATTGGTTGGGGCCAGGTAGGTAACGACAACATCGCTGCTTATTCTTGGGGAGCTAATGGCGATACATACACCATCGGCTCATACGGTTCGGCATACATCCTCCGCAAGATTGCCAACCCACGCGTACAGTGGGAGACTCAGGAGTCTTGGAACTTCGGTCTCGACCTCGGTTTCCTCCGCGACAGATTCCAGTTCATCTTCGAGTACTACTCTAAGGTATCTAAGGACATGTTGATGACAGCAGAGCTTCCTTCATACATGGGTACAGGTGGCAACGCCGCTACTCAGATGACAGCTCCAGTAGGTAACTTCGGCGAGATGAGCAACAAGGGTGTTGAGATAACATTCAGCTCTACCAACATCGACAAGAAGGGCCTCAAGTGGACAACCGACTTCCAGTTCTCTCACAACAAGAACGAGCTCGTTAACATGAACGGCTCAGGTAACCAGAACCTCTTCGGCTACCCACAGTGGCACGGCCAGGGTCAGATCGTTTCCTGCACCACCACAGGCCAGGCTCTCTACCAGTTCTACGGATACGAGGTTGATGGTATCTACCAGAACTACGAGGACATCGTAAACTCTCCAAGATTCGAGAACGAGGTTATCGACCGCACCAACGGTGTTTGGATCGGTGATATCAAGTACAAGGACCGCGACGGCGACGGCGTAATCACTGAGGCCGACAAGACCTTTATCGGTGATCCTAATCCAAAGTTTACCTTCGGTCTCACCAACACTGTTACCTACAAGGGCTTCGAGTTCTCTCTCTTCATCAACGGCTCTTACGGCAACGACATTCTCAACTACAACAAGGCTCGTTTCACCTCTATGCACACTCAGTGGGCCAACTACGACGCTTCTGTACTCGACCGCTCACGTCTTGTATGCGCAGATGCCTCTATCGAGTACCCACGTACTGTAACCATCGAGGGCAAGGATGTAACTGTTGAGTCATGGATTGCTGACCCATTCAACACCAAGATCGAGAACCCTGGCTCTGATATGCCAAGATTCAAGAACGACGGTATGGTAGAGTCAGGCCGCAATACCAAGGTATCTACAAGATACGTAGAGGATGGCTCATACATCAAGATTAAGACTATCTCTTTGGGCTACAACTTCCCAAAAACATGGATTCAGCCACTCAAGCTCCAGAGCGCAAAGCTTTACGCTTCTATCACCAACCTCCACACTTTCACCAAGTACACAGGACTTGATCCAGAGGTCGGCGTATCAGCTACTACTCCATACGTAATGGGTGTTGACTGTGGTAGATATCCTTCTCCTACAATCTACACATTTGGTCTTAACCTTCAGTTCTAACATTGAAAAGACATAATAGACATGAAAAGTAATTTTATTAAATATATCGGTCTTGGCTGTGCATCGGCTGCGATGTTCCTGACATCATGCGAGGACTTCCTCGACCGTCCTACTGTGGACAACTTTGTTGTAAACAGTTACTATCAGAACGAGGCTCAGGTAAAATCTACCGCCACCGCTTTGTACAGCTTCCCTTGGTTCAACTGGCAGCGTGGTATGCTTGCAGTAGGCGATGCCTTGGGTGGCAACTACTGGAAGGGCAAGGAAGATGTTTATACCATTATGAATATGGGTGGTGCCGCCGGCGACGAGAATCTCATTCAGATGTCGGAGGCTCTCTGGGCCATCATCGCCCAGGCCAACTCAAACATCTACAATATCAAGAATTACTCTAAGGCTTCCAAGGAGGTAAACGACAAGTACATTGGCGAGATCACTCTCATGAAGGCTTGCGCATACTTCTACCTCGTACGCAGCTGGGGTGATATTCCTATCGTATATGACAACGCCGCTATTATCGCCAGCGGAGATGTTTTCAACCTCGTTCGCTACAAGAAGGCTGATGTTTACAAGTACATCATCGCTACCGCCCAGGAGGCTGAGAGACTTCTCCCTGAGACATGCGAGAAGGGCCGTCTCGACAAGAGCTCTGCCCGCGGTCTTCTCTCCAAGGTATACCTTACAGCAGCCGGCGTTTCTGGCCAGCTGAATGAGCACTACCTTGAGCAGGCTATCAAGTACGGCGAGATGGTTTATGATGACGCCAATCACAAGCTTGAGCCTACATACGCCAACCTCTTCAGAATCTCTACCGGCGACGGCAATCCTGAGGGTCTTATCCAGTTCCACTGGATCGCTGTTTACAACCCATACACCGGTATCAATATGCAGCACTGCGACCTCGTACCAGGTGCCTCGTTCAATGGTACAGGTTCGGGCTGGGGTCAGTGGACAGGTGCATCTGTTGACTTGCTCGACTGCTTCGGCGAGGATCCATTGGTATACGGCGCTCCTAATTCGGTTCGTGAGGTTAAGGACCCACGCCGTCTGGCCTGCGCTACAATGTATCAGGACTACCAGCCACTCTGGTACCGCAACACAAAGAACGTTCTCGGCTCAAATGGTTTCTATGTAAGCGCATGGAACACCGTTATGGACGAGGAGTGGGGCTTTGCTGAGTTCCAGTCTCCTACCGGCGCTCTCGCAGGTCAGAAGAACATCCACGGTCACGTATCTGACCACCAGGCAGAGAACGGCCAGACTCCTCAGGAGCAGGGTTCTTGCACTCCTATCTACTACCTCCGCGCGGCTGATGTTTACCTCTGCATGGCTGAGGCTCAGCTCCTTAAGGATGGTGCTCTCTCTGGCAAGTGTCTCGACGCTTTTAATGCAGTATACAAGCGTGCTCTCGGCAAGGATTACGCCGGCACTATCGACTACGATGTAATCTGGAACGAGCGTAGAAAGGAGCTCGCATTCGAGGGTGATATGTGGTTCAATTTCGTAAAGCGTTCATACTACAATCTCGAGGACGCCACCACACGTGCTCTGAATGTGGAGCGTGGCCGTTTCGAGAACATGTCTCTCAAGGATTGGTACGAGGGTACTCTCAAGGATACCCCTGGTTTCGAGTCAGCCGCAGCTGCTCGTGAGTCTGGCTTGATCTCTGTAAAGGCTACCACTATCCCACAGAACCAGATGGGCGACAAGTTCACTATTCCATTCCCAGAGAAGGACTTGATGCAGAACCCAAGACTCCGCGAGGCTCCTGCTGATTACGATTTCTCTGCAGTTGATTACTATGACGAATCTAAAATTTAGTAAGAAATGATGAATTTAAACAAAATATTCAAATACGCGCTCTTCGGCGCCGCGTCGCTCATGATGATGCCTGCACTGGTATCTTGTGATGACGACGACAACAACTCAGGTGCTGATCCTGTGATCAGATATGTGAGAACCACTAGCGCTTCTGCTTCTGATTCGCTCATTACAGCTGCATCGCTCGGTCAGGTAATCGCCATCGTGGGTGAGAACCTTCAGAATGTTCACGCTGTTGCTTTCAACGACAAGCAGGCCATTCTCAATACAGCCTACATGACCGACAACGCCATCATCATCACAATCCCTAAGGATATTCCTGGCGAGATTACCGACAAGATGTACGTTGAGACCAAGAAGGGCGATATCATCGAGTATCCTTTTGTATCTACAATTCCCGAGCCTTTTGTATCAGCTATCAGCTGCGAGAAGGTAAAGGAGGGCGATGTAGTATTCGTGGAGGGTAACTTCTTCGTAGCTACCGAGGACCAGCCAGTAGAGCTTACATTCGCCGGCAATGTTAAGGGCGAGTATCTCCCAGAGCAGAGCACTTATACAAGCGCCGCATTCAAGGTTCCTGCTGGTGTTCAGCCTGGCAAGATTTCAGTTCGCACTGCTTATGGTGTTGCCAACCCATCAGCTGGTACAGCATACGTCAATGACGACCGCAAGGAGCTTGTATTCCTCGATTTCGACAAGTGGTCGTTCGGCGGTTGGGGCAAGACCGCAATCGTGGATGGCGACTTCGGCAAGTGCGCACACCTTACCGGCGACGAGGTTGACCTCTGGAGCTGGAACGAGCCAGGTTCTATACTCGGCGCTCTCGCAGGTGAGGGCCAGCCACAGTTCAACAGCGGCATCGAGAAGCCTGAGCAGGGTCTCCTGAAGTTCGAGATGAAGGTAGATCAGCCATGGACCGCTGTAGCTCTCTATCTTGAGTTCCAGACACCAGACCAGGTTACCAACAATGCATTCGGTACCAACCCTGGCTACTGCTACGAGCCTTGGAAGACTGGTCCAGTAAAGACCGACGGCTGGGTAACAGTTTCAATTCCATTGGACAAGTTTAACCAGAATACCGATGGTACTGGCAATGCTGCCGGCACATTCGATCCTACCAAGATCAACGGTATCAACGCCTTTGTTCGCGGTGGTACAGGTGCCGAGGGTGTAACAACCGTTTTGGATATGTACCTCGACAATTTCCGTATTGTACCTGCCAAGTAATTCAGGTGTAGTCCGGTAATAATAATATGATGCCGGTGTGGATATCAGCTGATGGCATACCGGCATTATTAAAAAATCAATAAATATTAAAAAGCAATCAATTATGACAAACAAAAATAGATTCAGTTTTGCAATGATGTTCGCATTCGTTGCAGTATTGAGCTTCTCTATGGTTGCCTGCAACGACGACGACGATAATTCCAGCGCTGTATTGCTTGAGTCATTTGGTCCTTCACCAGTAGCACTTGGCGGTCAGGTTGTTTTCATCGGTCAGAATCTCGACAAGGTATCTTCCATCGAGTTCCCTATGGGCTATACCGTATCGGATTTCGAGGAGAAGTCTTCAGGCAGACTTGTGGTAGTTGCTACACGCGATACCGCACAGGCATACGAGGGTTTTGTAATCCTCCACTCGTCTAAGGGCGACATCACCACAAAGACAAAGATCGGCTACAAGCAGTCGGCTGTTATCACCGCCATCGACGGCGAGGTAAAGCCAGGCAACGAGCTCACCATCACCGGTGCTTACCTCAGCTCTGTACAGCAGGTGATTCTTGCCGGTGCCGATCCAATCGATGCTGCTGATTTCAAGATGCACCAGAATGGTACAATCAAGGTTGTAGTGCCAGCTGAGGCCAAGGCCGGCAAGGTTCAGGTTTTCAACGGTACCGACTACATCTACTCTGAGCAGGAGCTCAAGATTACTCTTCCATCAGGCTCAGCTATCTCTAAGGCCGAGAACGTATATCCTGGCGTAGATCAGCTTACCGTTACAGGTAAGGATCTCGACCTCCTCGCTTCTTTGACATTCGCCAATGGCGTAGAGCTCGGCGACTTCAAGGTGGATGGCGACAAGGTTTCGTTCACATTCCCAGCTGAGGCTATCGCCGGCCCTGTGACAGCAGTGGCTATCTCTGGCGAGACCAACGCAATCGCCAATGTTAAATCTATCGTATCAGCTTCGCTCAACCTCTTCGGTCTCGATGAGAATAACGTTCCTGTACCGGGCGATGTTTACATGCTTGGCAGCGAGGTGAAGCTCAATGGCGAGTACCTCGACCTTGTTGCTTCAATTTCTTTCGGTGATGGCACCACATCAGATATTACCGTTTCTGATGACAAGAAGTCGCTTCTGGTACACATTCCAGGCAATGCAACTCACTCAAATTCTGACCAGTCTGGAGACACTTTCGTTCCAGTAGATGAGGCTCACTCATGGGGCCGTCTCTACGATGGCTGGCAGGAAGGCTTCGCAGTAGTTGCCAACATGAAGGACGGCAGCTCCAAGAAGCTCGGTTACGCTTACGCAGAGTGGGGCGAGGGCTTCTGGGCAGGATCTCTCGATATCAACGAAGACAAGACAACTCTTACCGGTAACGTAGGTGTTTCTACCGACCTCAAGTTTGTTGAGAAATTTGAGCTCGCAGGCAATGATATTACCGACGCAGTAAAGGCCGGCAACTTCAAGATTGATTCCAAGTGGGCCGCTTCATGTCCTATGAAAGCTGTATTCACCAACGGTGTAGCTAAGGAGCTTGACCTTGCATCTGCTTATCCAGCTGACAACGGTATTCCTGTAGTAGCTACTTTGTCGGAGGCTGAGCCTGTTGCAGGTCATCTGATCGAGATTACAGGTATCAACTTTGCAGCTGATACCAAGTTTGAGTTCATCAAGGACGGCAAGTCAACTGAGGTTACCGCCAAGGGCTTCAACAACGATAAGTCTTACTATATCACATTGCCACAGTCATTGTCAGGTGTTTACACACTTAAGGCAAGCAACGGCGAACTTTATTCTAACATGGCAAATGTTGCAGTAGTAGGTTCTATGGCTACTCTCTTCGATGGTTCATGGACACTCGGCTGGTCTAAGGACTGCGGTGGTTACGATTTGACCGGCGTATCTAAGCTTCAGGTAGTAGTAGAGGGTTCTTTCGGCGGCTGGATCGGCTTCATGTTCCAGACCGAGGCAGGCGACAACATCTGGCCTCAGAAGGACTTCGGTGACGACTTCTCTGTACTCGAGATTACCGGCGACGACCTCAAGGCTCTTCAGGACAAGGGTACCGACTGGTTTGTATGTGGTGGTACATCAGGTTCTGCTACAGTTAAGAAGATTATCGCATTCTTCTAATAGATGTGGTTCTGCATAACCAGAATCGGTAAATATGACAAATCCCCCGCCGGATGGCATCGAGCCAGCTGGCGGGGGATTTTTTTTGTTATAATTTATGCCTGTGGCGGTTTTCTCCCTACATCAAATCCCTAAGCTCCACTCTTGCGGCGAATCTCTGGGAGTATTCGTTTTCCTGTATTCCGCTTACGGTAATCAGGGTGGGGATTATGCCGCCTTTCCAGCTGGTGTGGTTCGTGAACTTCTGCGCACGGTCGTTGAATTTGTCGTATTCTGATTTCGACAGTTTGTATGGACCTTCCGAGTATTTCATCTCGCAGATATTTATCATCGAGTCGGCGCGTTCTATCACCATGTCTATCTGAGCTGACTCTGAATCCTCAGCCTTGTTTATCCGCCATGAGTAGTGTTCTGTCTGTATAGTGTCGATGTGGAGAGCGTTTTTTATTTGGCTGATATGTGCGATGCATACCTTCTCGAATGCTAGACCGAGCCATGTGTTGGTGGCAGGCTTGCCCTGCTGCTGAGTCCAGTAATTCTCGTTGCTGGGGTCGTTTTTCGCAAATGTCAGGTAAAACAGGGTGTAGAAATCCATCAGCTGATACAAACCGTTCTGCTGCGATATCTTCTTATGTTTTGTTTTGAAAAACCTTATTATGTCGCAGCTTTCCAGGTTGTCCAGTATCTCGGTGAGCTTGCCGTTGGCCTGCATTTTCAGTTTTTCGCCGATATCTTTTCTTGAGATTCCTGATTTTGTGCTGGCCAGCAGTTCCACTACCCTTAGATAGGGTTCCGGATTTTTGAACAGGGTGGAATAGAGTCTTGCGTATTCACGTTTCAGCTCTCCGTTTTTCCTGAAAATCAGGTGGTCGATGTTCTGAGCCAGGCTTTTGTCGTTTTTCAGGAGGCTCAGGTAATAAGGCACTCCTCCAAATACCATATATGTCTGCAATACAAGAATATCTCCCCACATAAAATTGTTGGCGTCGAGATATTCCTTGGTCTCCCTAAGCGAAAATTCCTTTAGATGAATCTCTTTTGTGATGCGGTTGTGTAGGCCACCGTGATTGTCAATGATGTTTTTTATCATCCATGAAGTGGAGCTGCCGCATACAATCAATGCGAGATTGTCCTGAAGCGAGGCCCACGAATTCCAGAAATAACCCAGCGCCTTTACAAAATCTGATCTGTCGGTGTCGAAACAAGGCAGTTCGTCGATGAATATTATGTTTTTCTGGTCTTTTACCATTCTTTCTTGCAGATAATGCCTCAGTATCTGAAAAGCCTCAAGCCAGTTTTTAGGCAGAGTCTCTATCTCATAGTTGTATATGTTCATGGCGTCGCGGAAGGCGAACATCTGCTCGTCTCGGGTTCCGTCTATTATGCCAATCATCGAGAAACAGAATTGTTTTCCGAAAGTCTGGTTTATCAGGAAAGTCTTGCCAACGCGTCGTCTTCCGTATATGGCCACAAATTCGGCCTTGTTGGAATTTTTTATGGATTCCAATTCGTTGATTTCCAGCTGTCTGCCTATGAGTTTATCCATGGATTGTGTATTTTAGTATGTTGCAAAGATATTAAAAAAAATGATATCAGCTGCTAAATCGGTGAAATTTTTATCGGTTTAGCCTAATATCCATACTTGAATTCTGCTAAATCGAAAAATAGTTGTCGGTTTAGCAGTTTATATTGTTGTTGATTCTGCTAAACCGATTCTCGTCAAATAGATTTTGCCCTCTTATCAAAAATTTTGGAATTGTTTTTACCAAATTTTTTATTACCTTTGCATTCCAGAATTCAACATAATATATTATGACGATTACCATAAAGATTGGATCAAATGTATTGACCCAGAAGAACGGAATGCTCGACGTGGACAGAATGAACCACCTCGTGTCGGAGATTGCATTGCTCCACCGTCAGAAACATAAGATTATCCTCGTTTCATCGGGAGCCGTGGCTGCGGGCCGCGGAATGGTCAGCAACTATCACGACCTGGACCCCGTGTCGCAGCGTCAGTTGCTATCCAGCATCGGTCAGGTGAAACTCATCGATACATACAAGAAACTTTTCGACAACCACGATATCAAGATTGGACAGATCTTGGTTACCAAGCAGGACTTCGGCTCCAGAGAGCACTACCTGAATATGCGCAACTGCATCTCCACCCTCTGGGACAATAACATAATCCCTGTGGTAAACGAGAACGACGCAGTATCAGTTACCGCCCTTATGTTCACCGACAACGACGAGCTCTCGGGACTGCTGGCATCAATGATGGACTGTCAGAAGCTCTTCATCCTCAGCAACATCGATGGCATCTTCAACGGCGACCCCAAGGCCGAGGGCACATCAGTAATCCGCGAGATTACACCAAAGGCCAACATCGCACAGTACGTTCAGACCACAAAATCGAACTTTGGACGCGGCGGAATGCTCACCAAGTGCCGCATAGCCAGAAAAACAGCCGAATCAGGAATCGACGTCTATATAGCCAACGGCACCAAGGCCAACGTGATCTGCAACCTCGCCAACGGTGACTCCGATTTTGTCTGCACACACTTTGTGGCAGGCGAGCACAGCCCGGCCATCAAGAAATGGATAGCATATTCCGACGGCTTCACCAAGGCCACCGTAGTGGTTAATGCCGGTGCGCGTCAGGCCCTCACCAACCACGAGAAGGCAGCAAGCCTGCTCTGCCCGGGCGTAGTAAGAGTGGAAGGAGAGTTCAAAAAAGACGACCTCATCACCATAAAGGACGAACAGGGAATCACCCTCGGCGTGGGACGCGCGTCAATGGACAAGGACAAGGCACTGAAACCGAACCCCGACAGCCACACCAAGCCACTCATCCACTACGACTATCTTTACATTTATCCAGAAACCATTCAGCAGTAAATGAACGAGAACACATTACGACAGTTTGAATCTGTCAAGAACGCATCGCGCGATATGTACAAGATCGACAGCGCGAAATCATCAGAGATACTCAACGCAATTGCCGACGCGCTCATCAGCAACTGCGACCAGATAATAGAGGCCAACGCCAAGGACCTTTCAAGAATGGATCCCGAGAATCCAATGTACGACCGCCTCAAGCTCGACCGCTCACGCATAGAGGGTATTGCAGCTGATACCAAGAAAGTTGCGACCCTTCCCGTGCCATACGGCGAGACCATAGAGGAGCGCACACTTCCCAACGGACTTCAGCTCAAGAAAGTACGCGTATCGCTCGGCGTGGTTGGCGTAATCTACGAGGCGCGTCCAAATGTAACAGTTGACGTGGCCGCTCTCTGCATCCGATCGGGCAACGCGGTAGTCCTTAAGGGCGGAAGCGACGCCAAGGATTCCAACGCAATCCTCGTCGATATTATGCACAAGGTTCTCAGCGACAAGGGCATCAATCCTGAAATCCTTCAGCTTCTGGCTCCCGACCGTCAGGCTGCCACCGACCTTATGAACGCCGTCGGCTATATTGACGTGCTGATACCACGCGGCAGCAAGGGCCTCATCAACGCCGTACGCGACAACGCCAAAGTTCCTGTAATAGAGACAGGTGCGGGAGTTGTCCACACATATTTCGATAAGGACGCCGACCTCGAGAAAGGCCGCACCGTAATCACCAACGCCAAGACCCGCCGTGTAAGCGTCTGCAACGCCCTCGACTGCGTAATCCTCCACAAGGACCGTCTCGCCGACCTTCCAGCTCTCTGCGAGGACCTCGCCAAGAAGAATGTGGAGATTTTGGCAGACCCTGAGGCCTACGCCGCCCTCGACGGTAAATACGCCGCATCACTCAAGCACGCCGAGGCAGAGGATTTCGGTCGTGAGTTCCAGGCTCTCAGAATGGCAATAAAGACCGTTGACGATTTCCAGGGCGCGCTCAACCACATCTACACATTCAGCAGCAAGCACTCCGAGGCTATCATCACCGAGAATATGCAGACTGCCGAGGACTTCCTCAACTCAGTGGATGCCGCCTGTGTTTACGTGAACACCAGCACCGCCTTCACCGACGGAGCTCAGTTTGGCCTCGGCGCCGAGATAGGCATCAGCACCCAGAAACTCCACGCCCGCGGCCCAATGGCCCTCAAGGAACTCACCACCTACAAGTGGCAGATCCGCGGAAATGGACAGACAAGAGCGTAAGGAAACCTTGAATACATAGAAAAAAATGACACACACGTCCGTGCGTCTCTACAAGCGCAATTATGATTTGTGTTATGCTCGTAGAGACGCACGGACGTGCGTGTTATCATTTTTGTAGAATGCGGTTTTCTGATTATCTAATTTCCACGGAAGCGGTTGTGTTTATCTCGCCAAGGCGATTACGGACCTGATAGCTGAAGTAGCCGGGGAGGTCGTATTTGCCGGGCTTAGCGCCTTCCGACACCTTTATATTATACTGGAGAACGATATTGTCCTTATCGACTGGCAACTTGTACCACTGATAGAAAACCTTGTTGTTGTCGAAATAGAAATTGGCGTTGTCGCTCTTTCCGCTTATCTCGGTAGCCACAAATCCCTCAGGCAGAAGCTGCTGATACTGAGCGTAGCACGCAAGGTCGCACTTCTTGATATTTACTGTAACAACAAAAGTGTCGCCGGGTTTCACCTCGTTCTGCACGCTGCAATTAGCCGCAGGAACCTGTGCAAAAGCGCCAACCGAAAAACAAATCACGGTCAGCAATATCATAAATAATTTCTTCATAATCCAATAGAGATAATTTTTGAAAAATTTTTGGATAATTTTTGATAATTCGTGTTTTATTCCTGTAAAGACGCACGGCCGTGCGTCTCTACCTCCCTATCACCGCCAAAGTCCTCTCCACATTGTCGGTGAGGTGGATGAAGGCGAGGTCCTCGTCCTTGATAACCTTGTAGTCGTTTTTGAGAAC
>JAZUEG010000252.1:0-6111 GCA_045640025.1 Bacteroidales bacterium | reverse complement strand
AGGATGCGGATCTTCCTTTGGTTACGTGCTCCCTGTTTCTCTATCTCCTCCATGTTTTGCAGTATCAGGTTGTCGCCGTAATAGTCGAATTCCAGTCCGTCCACTATTATGAAATTGTTTTTCGGGTTGGCTAATAGCGATTTGCATGCCCAGAAGATTCCTTTTCCGAAACTGAATACCTTGTCGGGGATATTGATTTGTGCGAGCGATTCGCAGCCCTCAAATGCGTAGTCGCCTATTTCCTCCAGTCCCTCGGGCAGTACGATCTCTGTCAGCGATTCGCATCCTGCAAAAGCGTGGCTTCCAATCCTTTTCACTGTTTTGGGGATGGTTACGCTTTTCAGATTCTTGCATCCCATCAGCATGCTGTTGGGTATGTATTCTATTCCCTCGGGCAGCCTGATGGATTCGCAGTTGCGCAGTGCCTCGCTGTACGGCCCCATAAACGACCAGCTGTCGTCCCATTTTTCCAGTATCCGGCCGGCGTGCTGTGGCAGTTTTAGTTTTTTTATGTAGCTGAAGGCGAGTAGATTGCTTGGCAGATACTTCACCTTGGGCGGGAATATCAGCTGATTGAGTTTTTTCTCCATTGTGGGCAGATATAGCGGCAGATAGCTCATGGTATCGGGGAAAATGATGTCGCGGCTTGTGCTGTCGCAGTAGAAGAAACTCTGTCCGCATAGAGTTCCCGTGTTTGGGTTGTCGCCGTCCAATAGTCGACGGCATCCCCAGAGCGCGTCGAGGGGGATAATTTGTTCGCCATTAGCTATAATACTGCCCCATGGAGTCCTGTACCGGTTGGATAATTTGGCCGGAGTCTCGGGGGTGCTCACGGTCTCGGCCTTGATGTATGGCACTATCTTGAAATCGCTGGTACTCAGCTCTATTTCGTCGGCCTGGCAGAAGATTCCTTTCATGCTGCGGAGCGATCTTGGGATGCGTATCAGCTGGAGGTTGGGACATCCGCTGATATCGGCAAACTCTATGCCCTCGCCCAGACGGAGTTTGGCTACCGATTGGCTGTTTTTCAGCTGAAAACAGTTGAGGCTCTGGCCGTTGGGGAGTATCTCGAGGTCGATGCGCAGGCCCTCGTATTTCTGAAAAATCTGCACATATTTGTCGTAGCCGAAATACTCGGTTTTTCCGTTTTTTTCTACGGCAAAGTGCTGCATGTCCTTGAGCGCGATTTTCAGGTTTCCAGAGTGCAGAGCCAGGTATTGGTCGAGCTCAAAGATGGAAACCGTGTCGGCCTTGGCCGGGAATTGCTGTGCAGCTGATATGTGGCATACGGTCAGCAAAACCGATATAATAATAGACAGTCTGGCTGAAAATCTATTCATAGTATAAATCTATTTGTTTTTCCTATAAATTGTACGGAAAACTTTCTCCGATATTTGGCAAATATACAATTTTTTTGCTATTAGCTGAAAAAAAAAAGACATAATTTTTTCGGATTATTGGATGATTTTCATACACTTTGTTTTAATTATCTTTTGTATCTTTGCGCTTAAATTTATCAAAATATAAATAACATGAAAAAGTTGAATTTTATTGTTTGTATGGCCATTGCGGCCGTGCTGGCTTCCTGCGGAAGTGTAAGGGTAAATGGTAGTGCATCTTTCACCAGAACTTATTCTCCGGCTGGAGTAATGGTCTCGGAGAATAGGGACGTGGATGGTTTTGGCGCCATTAAGTTCAAGGGGATCTCGAAGGCTGATGTCAGAATCGGCAGCGGGTTTTCCGTAAAGCTGGAGACCGACAAGAATCTCATGCAATACGTTGAGTGTCAGGTGGAAAACGGAACTCTCGTAATCGGCCTCGATAATTCTGACTTCCGGGATATTATTAATGCCGAGATTACGCTTCCTATGCTGGTGGCTATCTCAAATATGGGCAGCGGCGAAATCAGGGTTTTGGATGATATTGACTGCAGCGAATTCGGCATCGAGCAGGCGGGCAGCGGAAACGTTTACCTGAGCGGAAACATCGGCAATGCCAATTTCTCGGTTTCGGGTTCGGGATCCATCCACGCAAGCGGCAGCACTAAGGTTCTGAGCGGCAGGGTTTCGGGTTCGGGCGCCATTAGCTGCAAAAATCTCCATGCCGACGAAGCCAATGTAATGGTATCCGGCTCTGGCAGGGTGGATGTAAATGCCCACAACGCCCTGAATATCAGTATCAGCGGCTCGGGAAAAGTATACTACGACGGCAATCCAGTAATCCGCAAGTCGATCTCCGGCTCCGGCTCGGTGATTAGGCTGGGAGAGTAGTTGGATGGATTTTTTTGCCCCAGTCAAATTGGTATAAAACAAAAAAAGCTTCGGAATTTCCGAAGCTTTTTTCGCGGAGAGAGGGGGATTCGAACCCCCGGTACCAGAGATAAGCAGTACGAGGGTTTAGCAAACCGTTGGTTTCAGCCACTCACCCATCTCTCCAGAGACATTTAGCTGAATTTGTTGACTACTCGCTTCCATACTTTCATCAACCAGTCTTGTCTTATTTGTCGGTCCCCAGAGGATCGAACTCTGGACCCACTGATTAAGAGTCAGTTGCTCTACCAACTGAGCTAGGGACCGTGTCATTTGTTTTGTTTTGACGATGCAAAGATATGGCGGATTTTTAAAATATCCAAATTTTTTTGGAACTTTTTTTCATTTTTTTTTACTTTGCAGTCTCAAATTACTGAAAACATGAAACGTATATTTGTTATAATTTCGTTAATAATAAGCTGTTGCAGCGTTTCCAACGCACAGTTGGAGACCGCAATCTGGTATTTTGGCCGTAATGCCGGTCTCGATTTCAATACTCCTGAGCCCAAAATACTGCTCGACGGAGCCTTGAACAATCTGGAAGGTGTGGCCGCTTTCAGCGATTCGCTCGGCAATCTGCTTTTCTACACCGACGGCCGTACCGCGTGGAACCGTGAGCACAATGTAATGCTGAATGGCGACAATCTTGTGGGCCACGTATCTTCCACCGAATCAGCTATTATAATGCCTTGGCCGGGAAATCCTTACAGATATTTCCTCTTTGTGGTGGATGCTGAGTTCGGCAATCACGGCCTCAGCTATTCTGTGGTGGATATGCGCCTTGATGATGGTCTCGGAGGCATCACTTCGCAGAAAAACATCATGCTCGAGGATGTGGTTTGCGAGAAGGTGACCGCCATCCGTCACGAGAACAACCGCGATTTCTGGCTTATCACGCGCCCCGTGCCGGGAAGCTATATCCTTGAATATCTGGTGGATGAAAGCGGAATAGTGCTCGATTCGCGCCGTAAATTCGATGTCTGCGATTTTTCCATCGAGAAAAACAACGGCGTCTATAATCCTCAGACTGGTCAGCTCGAAAACCAGTACGATCCCACCATGGCCATAGGCTACATGCGCATCGCGCCCAATGGACGCAAGATTGCCGTTGCCAATGCCAGCGCCTCTATCATGGTGGAGGATCCTGATGGCGATTATTACGTGAATTTTCTCGATGTGCTTGATTTTGACCCCGCTACGGGACTTATTACACCTTATCTGTCGTATCTGGACCGCGAGGCCTTCCTCTATGGCGTGGAGTTCAGCAACGATGTCAGCAAGCTCTATTTTACATCGCGCCGAAAGATTTTCCAGATGGATCTCGCGCTTCCCAATCCCATGGCCGCCGCATCGTCGGTGGTTCAGATTGGCGAGTTTCCGCAGCTCACCGATATCGATACCAGTTACGCCGGCGCGCTTCAGCTGGCCCTCAATGGCAAGATCTATGTGGCACAGCGCGATTACGGCTATCTCGGAGTTATCGAAAATCCAAGAGAGAAGGGCGAGGCTTGTCATTATGTGGTTGATGGCCAGTATCTTGGCGGAAGAATCTCGCTCATGGGATTGCCAAACTTTATTCCAACTTATTTTCTTCCGCCGCATTTCACGATTTCGGCCAACTGCACAAATTCCCTTGTCCGCTTCTCCTGCACCGATACGCGACCGATAGATTATTACGAATGGAAGCTCACAACCGTGGATGGCGACCTCATTCATCAGTCTTTTACCCGCGATTACGAATATTTTCTACCTCTGCCGGGAAAATACCGTATCACCATGACTATCAAGACTATGGGCGTGGAGCACAGCGATTACAGGATTTTCGAGGTTTATGATCCGCCTGTACTCCATCTCCAGAACGACACAATTATTTGCCGTGGCAGTTCCATCACCCTCGATGTGCCCCAGGACGATAATTTTGCCTTCAGCTGGCTCGGTCACGATGGATTGGTCTGGGAGGTGGATAGTCCAGCTAATGCCGTGGGTATGTTGGTGGACCCTCATACTTCCTGTTTCACCTACGATACTGTAAATGTGGAAGTGGCTGAGCCAGAAACATTTTCGCTGGGCAATGACCTAAGTTTCTGCAGCGGATCCAGTGTCACTGTATCAGCTGATATCCCAACCCAAAATTACCTGAAGTGGGAGTGGAGCGATAATTCCAGCACAAATCCTGTCCGTATTTTCGATAAGCCCGGCAAATATTCGGCCCGCGCTGTGGATTTCAATTTTTGCGAAGTATCTGATACTGTTCTGATTACAGAGAATCCGTTGCCAAAAATAGATTTTGGAGCCGATGATATTTTGTGCGATAATATCAAGAGGAAACTTGACTGCGGAGTGCCTGATGCCAAGTATATTTGGAATACCGGCGAGACCTCGCGTGAGATTTTTCCAGCTGATGCCGGGAAATTTTTCGTGACTGTAACGGATGTAAATAATTGTGTATCAGCTGATACAATTATCCTGAAAGCCAAGACTCTGCCGCAGATTAAGCTGCCGGGCGATACCACTCTCTGCGACGGCGCCAGCATGACTCTCGATGCCCGCTGGGACGATGCGATTTTTTACCGCTGGCAGGATTTATCATCTGATTATCAGTATATTGTAACTCAGCCGGGAACTTATAAGGTATCGGTGGAGAATTTCTGCGGCGAGACTGCCGACGAGGTGAATATCCGCTACAGATATTGCGGCGAGTTCATTTTCCCAAACATTATAACTCCCAACGGCGACGACCTGAACGATTATTTCAGGATCAAGGGTCTCGACGAGTTTACATCTGGCTGGCAGATAGATATTTACAACCGCGAAGGCAAACACGTTTATCATTCCGACGACTACCACAACGAATGGAATGCGCATGGCCTGTCGGACGGCGTTTATTTCTATCTTTTCTACCGCGGCGATGTTAAGTATAATGGAAATGTTACGGTTTTCCGCAGGTAGCTGATGGCGTGTTATTTTACCTCTATCTTGCTGACTATCTGAGTCCCCATGGCCTCGTTAAGGCGTGAGATTATGGCGCTGCGGCGCATGGAGATTTCGTTGCGGACTATGGCGGAGCGGAATCTCACTGTGAGCACTCCGTCCTGGAAATTTATGGTGCGCGTGTCGTTTGCTATGAAACGGCCCACTATCTCGTCCCATTTCTGCATCAGGCGCATTTCCTGGATGCGTTTTTCGGCTCCCACGGCGCGCAAAAACTGCTGAAGCACATCTGTAAGTGTCTCAGGCTGTTTGGGTTTCATATTCATTTTATTTTCCGGCTATTTTTAGTCCCAGACCTATTATAAGTATATCGTTGCCCTTGGCGTTTTCGCCCTTCCAGCTGTTGAATTCGTCCTCAAAAGCGCGTTTCTGGTCGAGCATAGGCTCGTTGGCGTGCTTCATCATCAGCTGGCGGAGATACGGGTCGCCAAAACGGGCATTGTTGCCGCCTCCGCGCTGGTTGGCAAATCCGTCGGTCTTCAGATAAATTTTGTCATCTTTCTCAAGCTCAATGATTTCGGTGGTGTAGTTTTTTCTGCGGCCAAACGAAACCGCAAAATTCATCCTGTCGCCGCGGAACTCGTGGAGGTCGTTTTCCTTCCTCGATGTTCCCGGATACGATTTCCTGAGCAGGCACACGCTTCCGTATGCACCGGCATAGGAGAGCAGCCTCTGTTTCTCGTTGATAATGCAGACCGAAAAATTCACCGGAATATCGTCGTCGGTGCGGTACTGAGCATTTTTTTCGGCTATGTGTGCGTACTTACTCCTCAGAGCGTCAAGCACTTGTCCGGCCTCCATCTTTGTAATG
>JAZUEG010000251.1:0-11567 GCA_045640025.1 Bacteroidales bacterium | reverse complement strand
CAAGTTTCTGCATCTCCTCGTTTTCGCCCTCCTCGTACTGTGGGATACGCTTTTTCTTTCCCCAGAATGTCTGTATGCCGAGCCCCACAAAACACAGGGCTATTATTGCAACAACGATCAAATACTCTTTCAGGTATTCCTTTTTTTATAAATTACGAATTACGAATTACGAATTACGAACCATTCGGATTTCGTAATTCGTAATTCGTAATCAATTAATAATTATCAGTATCGAGCTTTCCGATTTTTTTGCCCTTCTCGTCGTAGACGGTGGATTTGCCGGAGCGCTTGCCGTGCTTGTATTTAGATGAGAACCTTATATTTCCATTCTCGTGGAAATACTGGCATTCGCCGTGTTTCTCGCCGTCCCTGTATTCTATCTTGGCCTTCATGTTTCCATTGCGGAAATACTCAATGTAATAGCCGTCTATCTTGTCCATCTTGTAGTCGATATCAGCCAGCTTCAAATCCTTGTTGCTGTTGTAATAGAAATATGCCTTGCCGTTCAGATAGCCCTGCATATAGTTGGCGGTCACAAAAACGTTTCCGTTCTCATAATATGTGCGCCAGATACCGTTGGCCATTCCGTCCTGAACATTTCCATCGAAATGGAGAGCATCTATTGTATCGTAATTGATATGCTGAGGGCCATCAGCTATACCCTCCGGAAGAACAACCTTGAACGACAGCGAATCGATATCGGATATTCCCATGCTGCTCTCCACGAGGCTCTCCACCTGAAGGGCTATGTCCTCCTGGTTGGCTGTGGAATCGTACTGAATGGCGAGCTTGCTCTTGAACTGACCGCCGTTGTTGGCCAGCTGGAAACCGAATCTCGCAAAACTGTTGATAAGCTCGCGGTTGTTCTCTATATCCCTCTGGAGGTCGCTTGGAGCGTATTTCAGAAGTGTCTCATACATCTTGGGAGTCTGGATGAAAACTGTGAGATTGGCCTTGTTGTCGAACCCGTCCTTAAAGTTGTCGAACTTGGAGCTGCGGTTCATTGTGCGGCCCATCAGATAGTCGTCTATCAGCTGATGCAAAACCTCGGGACTATTGGCAAATACCACAAAATCCTCTATGTAAGTATAGTAAGGCTTCTCGATCTTGGCAAAGAGCTTGCCGAAAAACATCTTGAAGAATCCATTGATATCCAGATACTTGATATCGAAATTGCGGTAAGGCTCCAGACGGAACTTGAGCGGAGTGCGGTGCTGGATGTGGTCAAACATATTGGTGAGGTGCGCCTTGGCATCGTCGATATTCGATGCGCCAATGATAACGGCCACATCAATATCGCGCGATTTCTCGGATAGCGGCCTCAGCTTGGCAATGGTAATCTCGTTGCCTATCCAGCCCAGAAAATCGTCCTTGATGCTGAAACCGAGGAGCTTCTCGGTGGTCTTCATCAGCTTCTGCATATCGTCCCAGTCCTTCTTGTTGCCGCGGGCATACTCGTTGGTGAGCTCGTCGTAGAATCTGGAAAAATCATTGAACTGGAGCGATAGATATACGGGAGTCTGATCGCTCAATATCTGGTAAGCCTTGGTCTTGCCGGTGCCCACATTGCTGAAGGCGCGTAGATAAGAATACACCGAATCGAGGCAAGTGCTTCCGTTCAGCACAATCTCGTCGTCATAGAGCTCCAGGCCCATCAGCGAATACACAAGGCTCTGCGAAATCATGTCCATGCCCTCGCTCGGGTCGGTGGAATACATGGAATAGAGCTTGTCCATGGTCTTGTAGTTGATGAAGAGCTTGACGAGGCTGTTGCGCGAAAACTCGCCCGAAACCTCCTGGTACTTGGCATTTACGGCCCAGGTGCTGTTGCCGAAATCATTAAGCACGCGGTATACCATCTTCTTGTCGAGACCCACAATCAGGAGATTCTCGGCCAGAGTGAGGTATATATTGAATTCGGGATCGTTTTTGTCAGCTAATGTGAATACGGTGAAAGTCCTCGGATCCTCGCCGCCCTGCGAATACTTGTTGGTGGAAACCTTGTAGTCGTTCAGCAGCTTGAACGAAGCCGAGAGGTCGTCGAAATATTTCGAGAACTCCTGAAGGTCGACCATGTATACGAGGTCCCACGAGCCGCTGCCGTTTTCCAGGCAAGCCATTACGAGCTCACGGCCCTCCAGGAGCTTGTCGGCCAGCTTGCTGTCCTTCAAGAAACCATCCACCATCTCGATATCCTCGTTCAGGTCGTTGAAATACTCGGTGGTTTTCAGATAGTTCCAGAAATTGCTCTTGCCCAGAGTGTTCCATGCCTTAGAGAGGTCGGATGTGGTGGCCACAAAAATCGCATCGTCAGGCACGGCGCTAAAAGCGTTTACATTGCCGGCCTTCTTGAAAAACCGGTGATAGCCCAGATATGCCGCTACCAGCAATACCAGGGACAGGATTATTAGTCCAAAGATTTTTAGAAATTTCATGTTTACAAAATGTTTTATGATTCTGTTTGCAAAGATATAAAGATTTTATTTAATTTTGTATATTTTTTCATCAACTTCATTTTTTATGTTAGGACTTAATAAAATAATGCTGATAGGCACCGTGGGACGCACGCCCGAAACCCGCTATATAGCACAGGGAGTGTCGTTTACAAGGCTGTCGGTGGCCACTACGGAGAGAGTGCCGGGTCCCGGAGGCCGCCAGGTGGACGAAACCGAGTGGCACGAGGTGGTAATATTCCGCGAGCTGTCGGAATACGCCGCACAGTACGTGAAGCGGGGCGACACCGTATATGTGGAGGGCCGGCTGAAGTCGCGCTACATCAACGACACTCCCGAGTCAGGACATAGAATCTACGAAGTGCTGGCCCACAAGCTGATAATACTTCAGCGCAGCAAGTCAAACCAGGAGTCGCCGCTGCCGGATGTCAGCATATCAGCTGATGGCAAAAACAATACAACGGGCATATCAGCTGATACACAAAAAATAGGCGCGGGCCTTCCGGGGTTCGATATCGAGAACATATCAGCTGATATGAAAAGCTACGGCGACAGCCTCCCGTTCTGAAACAACAACAGATAAAAGACAGAGATGAATATTTTGGACATATCACTAATATTGCCCGTAGATCCGCTGGTGTGGATTCCGGTGGCCGTGGCGGCTATGGCGCTGGCCATGCTTATGCTGCTGTCGATGCTCAGGAGCGCCGTGCACTCCATTACGGAGAGCGAATCGCGCAAGCTGCACCGCAGCAAGGACCAGAGGCTGCAGAAGGCTTACAAGTTTTATCAGCGCAAGGAGAAGGTGAAGGCCTCGCTGGCCACCGCCGAGACACTGCTGGCGCTGTGCGCGGTGCTGTCGATAACATCGCTCATCAGCGGAAACAATCTATTGGAAGGAGGCGCGCTGCTGGTATTCGACGAGCCGGCGTGGCCATCGTACATCGCATTCTTTGTGCTACTGGCCTTTGTGCTGGTGATAATGGCCGTGGTGCCGGGGCGCATGATAAGCGAGAAACGCAAGCTGAGGATGCTGCTGAGCCTGGGCTGGCTGGTGAACACTGTGCAGGCGCTTACGGCCCCGCTGTCGTTCTGCAACTCGTACAGCAATTCCAGGAGCGAGACCTCGGGCAACAGGCTCCAGGTGGCACTGGGCAGCGATCCTCCGCAGACCGGCGAGAAAGACATGATAAGGAACATTCTCCAGTTTGGCGATATCGAGGTAAGGGAGATAATGACTCCGCGCCACGACATAGTGGCCGTGCGCAAGGGCGAGCCATTCTCGGCCGTCAAGAAGGCAATAGAGGACAGCAACTTCTCGCGTCTGCCCGTATGCGAGGACAATCCAGACACCATTTTTGGAATAGTGTACGTAAAGGACCTGCTGCCGCACGTATCCGACGACGACAGTTTCGAATGGAACAAGCTGATACGCAGGATAACATACGTATCGGAAAACAAAAAAATATCTGACCTTCTGAAGGAGTTTCAGCAGGCCAAAAACCACATGGCGGCCGTATCCGACGAATATGGCGGAATATCAGGCCTCATAACGATGCAGGACATCCTGGAAAAAATTGTGGGCGAGACTCCCGACGAGTTCGACGAGGAGGAAGTGAATATGTTCCAGAAGCTAAGCGACAATTTCTACATCTTCGACGGCAGGATAATGCTCGACGATTTTTGTCAGGAGATGGGTCTGGAGGCCAATTACCTCGACGAGCTGAAGGGCGACGCCGAATCGTTGGCCGGTCTGCTGCTCGAGATCAGGGGCGAGTTTCCGGCCAAGGAAGAGAGGATTCAGTGCCGCGACCTCACATTCTCGGTGGAATCGTTCAGCGGCCGCCGCATAGAGAAGATTGGAGTAAGAATTTGATTTTTTTTTGCAATTAGTGTTTATAATATAATATGTATCAGCTGATATGAGAAAACTTATTTACATAATCGCCGTTGTGGCCGCAGTGATGGCATCGTCATGCAGCGAGAAGCCCAATCCCAAGCCACGCGGATATTTCCGCATTACGTATCCTGAGAAGGAATACTCATCGTTCGACAGTCTGGACCTTCCATACATGTTCGATATTCCTAAATACTGCGTAATGGAGCTCGAGAACTCCCGCGGAGCCGAGAAATACTGGAGCAATATCGTATTCAAGGGCATGAACGCCAAGGTGCATCTCAGCTTCAAGTACCTAAGCAACAACCTCGACACTCTGATAGAGGATTCGCACACACTGGCCTACAAGCACACCGTGAAGGCCGAGGGCATAGAGAAGGTATCATACGTAAACGACACCACACACGTATACGGCCTGCTGTATGCGATAAAGGGCAATGTGGCAAGCCCAATTCAGTTTTATCTGACCGACAGCACGAGGCATTTCCTGAGAGGGTCGCTGTATTTCAATTGCACACCCAACAAGGATTCGCTGATGCCGAGCATAGATTTCGTAAGAGCTGATATCGAGAGGCTTTTCGAGAGCATGGTGTGGAAATAGCGCACGGAAAATTATGGCGAGGTACAATATTACGTATCAGCTGCCCGGGAAAATCTCTCTCGGGCTCTGGAAGATAGAGGAGAGCGCCTGCGAGCTGTACGCCATGGCAGAAAACCTGCTATCAGCTGCCGAAAAAGAACGGTACTCGGGATTCAAGAGCGAACGGAGGCAGCGCGAATGGCTGGCCACAAGGCTACTGATAGCCGATATGCTGGGCCGCTACGTTCCAGTGGAATACGATGCTGCCGGCAAGCCATGCCTGAGCGGAATGGATGCCGAGCTGAGCATATCGCACGCCGAGGGCATAGCCGCGGTGCTGATATCGCCCGATGTGCGCGCCGCCGTAGATATAGAGCGGATAACGCCCAGAATCATGAGAATACGCAACAAGTATCTGCACGACAGCGAGATAGCACTAATCCCCGAGAACGACATGCTCCGCTGCCTGTATATACACTGGTGCGCCAAGGAGGCCATGTACAAGGCATGGAACATAGAGGGCTACGATTATCAGAACTCGTATGCCCTGTGCCATCTCAATAGGGCGCAGAGCCTGTATGAGGGCCGTGTGGTGGACGGCGGAATCACGAGGAAGTTTGATATCCACTGCATGGATGTGGATGGCTGCGTGGTGTGCGTGGCCGTATTGTTGGATGTATAATTTTTGTTTCAGCTAATATGACTACTATATATCAGAAAATTTTCAACAAGGACAAGAAACGCATTGCCGTGCTTCTGGATCCTGACAAGCTAAACGACGACACTGCCCGGCGCATGGCCGAAAAGATAGAGCAGTCGCCGGCCGACATTGTATTGGTGGGCGGCAGCCTGGTGTCCAATTCGGTGGATGACACCGTGAAGGCCATCAAGCAGTGCACCGACAAGCCTGTGGTGCTTTTCCCGGGCGGAGGCAATCAGCTGAGTCCATACGCCGACGCGCTTCTGCTGCTGAGCCTGATATCGGGACGAAATCCGGAGTACCTGATAGGCGAACACGTGAAATCGTCGTACAGGATTCTGAAATCGGGAATCGAGGTGATATCCACGGCATACGTGCTGATAGACGGCGGGGCCATAACATCGGTGCAGTACGTCAGCAACACCATGCCGATACCTGCCAACAAGGTGGACCTGGCTGTGGCCACGGCCCTGGCCGGCGAACAGATAGGCATGAGGAACATTTATCTGGAGGCCGGCAGCGGCGCGCTTAATCCAGTGCCCGAGGCCACGATACGCGCCGTGAGCAGCGTATGCAAGTCGCCGCTGATGGTGGGCGGAGGAATGCGCAGCATGCAGGCTATTGAAAAGGCTTTCAACGCCGGCGCCGACATCGCGGTGATAGGCACAGCGTTTGAGAACAATCCCGATTTCTTTGTGAAATGAAAAAGTGTAAAGCCTCAAGACCAAGTCCTGATGCTTTACACTTTTTTTATCTCTAATCTTTAAGCTTTAAACTCTAATCTCTAATCTCTAATCTCTAATCTCTAATCTCTAATCTCTAATCTCTAATCTCTAATCTCTAATCTCTAAACTAAAGCTTAGGGCTGTCGATATTGTATTCGGCGCTCTCTTCGGGATTGTTGAGCATACGGGCAGGCTGAGATGTGGATTCCAACACATTCCACCAGATCTCGCTCTCGAGGTTGATGCGCTTGCGCTCGGTAACGGCGGCCTTGATAGGCATTACTGTGAAGTTGCTGTTCCAGTGGCCGATGGTGAAGGCCGTCTTGCCTGCCATGGCCGCGTGTACGGCGTTCTGAGCCAACTGGTTGCAGAACTTGGAGTCGTTGCTGTTGGCTGCGGCGCTGCGGATAATGTAGCTTGGGTCTATGTACTTGATGGAGCACTTGAAGTTGTCTTTCTTGAACTGCTCATGGATCTTGTCTTTCAGGAAGATACCGATGTCGGAATACTTCTTGTTTCCGCTGGCATCGCGCTCGTTGCTCTCCTCAAAGAAGAACTGACCGGCACCCTCGGCCACGATTACCAGTGCGTGCTGACGGCGCTCCACGCGTTTCTTTATCTGATTGATGAGGCCCGCCTCGCCGTAGAGGTCGAATTTCATCTCAGGGATCAATACGAAGTTCACGTCGCCGGTGGCGAGTGTGGTGTTGGCGGCTATGAAGCCCGAATCCCTACCCATCAGCTTTACTATCACGATACCGTTGTATGCGCCCTTGGCCTCGTTGTGGGCGTCGATGCAGATGTCGCTGGCCTTTGAGAATGCGGTCTCGAATCCGAAGGTCTTGTCGATGAAGTTGATGTCGTTGTCAATGGTCTTTGGCACACAGCCTACTGCTATCTTGAGGCCGCGCATCTCCACCTCGTCGGCTATCTTCTGGGCCGCGCGGTGAGTGCCGTCGCCTCCTATGCAGAAGAGTATGTTCACGTTTGACCTCTGGAGAGTATCTACTATCACATCGGCCGGCTGCTCGCCGCGGCTGCTGCTCAGGAAGCTTCCGCCCTGCAGATGGATACGGTCCACCACATCAGGAGTAAGCTCCACATCCTCCAACGCATAGTCGGGATTGAAGCCCATGAGGCCGAACCTGATGCCTATCACGTTTTTCACGTTGTATCGGCGGTAAAGCTGCATTACCAGACCGCGGATCACATTGTTGAGGCCCGGGCAGAGGCCACCGCAGGTTACGATGGCTACCTTGGCCTTGGCGGGATCGAAGTAGATTTTCTTCTGGGGACCGGCCTTCTCAAACGATATCGGAGTGATGCCGGCCTTGAGTCTTTCCAGCATCTTGGATGATGCATCGTAGAGGATGCGGTCGTCGGCCTTTACGTAGTCGTAAACCTCGTCGCCCTCCACCTCGGAGAGTACGAACGGCGACTTGATCTTGCATTCGCCCAATGTCTTTACATTGAAATCGATTGCGTGGAGTTCTTCCTGTGTCATATAATGTTTTTTGTATGTGTTTTTGTTGAAAATTTCCGCTGGCTAAGTTACAATTAAAAAATCAAATTGCGGTTACAATTCTGATACATTTTTAGCAATTACGGAAATTACTGACATTAGCTACTTGAAGAAAATGATTCGCTGCTTGCCGCAGGTGGCCGATCCGAAACGAGCGAAATGGTAGTTGACCTCCACCATCACCTGAGCGCTCAGCGGTTTCATCTCTATATTCTGGATTCCCAGGGTCTTGTTGCCGAAGTATATGTTTTCGTCGGCAGCTAATACATTCTTGCCGCAGTACGCTCCTCTTACTCCCAGGCTCACCTGAATCCTCTCGCCGTTGTATGGCATAAATCCGAGACCGAACACTATGCTCGTGAACTTGCCGTTCAGCTTATCTGTTACATCAGCTGATGATTCCACTCCGGCGCTCAATCCCATCAGGCTGATATTGCCGTCGAGCTCTCTTGTGGCCTCCTTTACGGATGTAATCTTGGGGCCCACTTCCAGATAGAAACCGTATTCGCCGGTGTAGCGCCCGAGTACCAGGAGGTCGCCGGTCTTGAGCTTGATGTTGCTGTTGAGCACGCTCTCGCCGGCAATGTGCGGGTTGAATTCGGCCTTGTTCTGATAATTGGAGCTCATGTATTCGAGCGAGACTCCCACTCTATCCACAAACACCACGCCGAGGCGTCCGCCCACTCCAAAGGATGGAGCCATATAGTTGAGCGAGCAGTTTTCGTTGTCGGAGATCTGCTTGCACAACAGCGCCGACGATCCCACGCCCACCTTTCCGGCAAGCGAAATCCAGTTGGGCGCGCCTCCGCGCTGTGCCAATACCTGTGCTGCCATGGCTATCAGCAGCATTACTGTAAATAATCTTTTCATTTTGATTTATGTTTTTGTGATTTGTATGTCTGTGTTAGAATTAAAACTTGATTTTTGCTTTTAAAGTTGCATAATTAGCAAAAAAAAACAAAATTTGCAAAAAAAATTACAGAATGAGAAAATACTTCACAGAATTGGGATTTTGGGGCAGGAGCATTGCCCTTGTTATGCTGCTGATGGCGTTTATGCTGATAGCCATAATCATAGGTGATGTATCAGCTATAATGATATTCGGCAAGGACGCCATGGCCCACAGCGAGCCGCAGGTGATGAGATACCTTCAGGGAATGCTTGCATTAGGAGTGTTTCTGCTGCCGGCGGCCACACTGTGCCTGCTCTGCCGCGATGGCGGACGCATGGCAAGGCTATCGGCATCGCCGGCGCCAAGGCCCTTGTCGCTGGCACTCTGCGCGGCCATAATGATAGCATCGCTGCCTCTGAGCGGATGGCTGGAGGAAATAAATCTCCGCATGACCCTGCCCGAGAGCATGCAGGGCATCGAGGACTGGATGAGGCAGAAGGAGGACCAGGCGGCCAGGATTACCGAACAGCTGATAAAGACTCCCGACATGGCATCGATGCTGGCCAATATGATAGTGCTGGCCCTGATACCCGCGCTGTGCGAGGAGATGTTTTTCCGCGTGGGAATACAGCAGGCCATCATATCAGATACCACAAGGCTGAATCCGTACTGGGCCGCGGTGGTTACGGCATTTATATTCAGCGCCATACACTTGCAGTTTTTCGGATTTGTGCCGCGATTTGTACTGGGCGCCGAGCTCGGACTTATGCTCGTGATTACGCGCAGTGTATGGTGCCCCGTATTAGCTCACTTCGCCAACAACGCCATAGCCGTAATGGGCGGATACATGGAAGCGCGCGGAGGCGAGTTTAGCCTGTCGCAGGCCGCGGAGAGCGCGTGGGTGATAACATTGAGTACCGTGGCCGCGGCGGCGCTGTTCACATTATTATATAAGTATGAAAAAAAATCAAAAATTTGTTTTGATATTTCAGATTAAGAATTAATTTTGCATTTTAATAAAGCAAGATTTTGTAGGATTGATGCAATAAAACCCGACAAAATTACGATATATATAATGTATTAAAATATAATATATGGCTGTACGCAAGACACCCAAGACAAGAAAGACTGCCGAGGAAAAGGAGCAATTTAAGCGCCAGCACCGCCAGTCGTTCAGACTCAACGACTTGGAATACAAGGCCCTGATGAAATACTACAAGAAATACAAGGTAAACAACAGGGCAAGGTTTCTACGTGAGGCCATCATGTCTATAGTGTTGAAAAAATTCGACGACGATTATCCGACACTTTTCGACATGCCGGTATCGGAGGCCGAGGTGAGGCCCAAGCCTGCGCGCAAGGATTCCGACACGGGACAGCTTCAGCTCGATTTTTAAGAAAACATTTATATAAACGCAAACTTTGAAAAAAAATATGAAAAACAGATTCCTTAAGAAACTTACTGCCATAGTATGTCTGATGACAGTACTTGGTTCCAATGTATTGGCGCAGTCTAACTATCGCGAGTGGTGGAACAGCCTGCCAGGACCTTGGAAAACTATATTCCGCAACCAGGAGCTGAAGGGAAAGAACGTGGATCCTACAGATGAGGAGCTGTCTACATTCTCCTTCATCAAGCACATCAACTGTGCCGGCAACAAGGACATCGAGTCGCTCAAGCCGCTCGCATTCCTCACCGGACTTCTCACTATCGACTGCAGCAATACCAACGTAAAGTCGCTGGAGGGCATCGAGGGCCTCAAGAGCCTCACCAAGATCAACTGCAGCAACAACGATAATATCAACAGCCTTATCCCCTGCATGGGCCTCGTAAATCTGGAAGAGCTCAACTGCGGAAACACTATGGTGAAATCGCTGGCTCCGCTCAGCGGCCTCGGCAAGCTCCAGAAGCTCGATGTACACTTCTGCACCGTAAACAGCCTGGGCACCATAGGCGACCTCAAGAGCCTCCGCGAGCTCAATGTATCGCAAAACCAGAGCCTCTTCTCCATCCAGGGCATAGAGCGTCTCTCACAGCTCGAGACTTTCGACTGCTCGGAGACCAATGTGGAGGACCTCTCCCCTCTCTCCACATCCAAGACTCTTGTATATCTGAATGTAGCTGATACCAAGGTAGGCACACTCCGCCCGCTGCAGCCTATCAAGACCATCAAGGAGGTGGACTGCTCAGGCACAAGAATCTCTGCCGCCAGCCTCGACTACTTCTACGCTCACCTGCGCCTCGAATTTCTCCGCGGCCGCAATCTCCTCATAGAGCAGAAGCAGCTCGACGATTTCGCGACATCGTTCCAGAAGAAGAACACAAACTGCGATGTTATCCTTTCGAGCAAGTAATATATAGTTTTTTCAGCTGATGGCGTGTAATATCATTCGCCATTAGCTGATACAAAAAAAACATAACAAAAATGCCGCAGACTCTTTTACGGATCTGCGGCATTTTTGTTGAATAGTGTCTTTTGTTATTTGGAAACCGAAACATTGGTGGCCTGAGGACCGCGCTTGCCCTCGGTAATCTCGAAAGTCACCTTCTGATCAGCTACCAGATTTACTTTCTTGTTGTTTACATTAGGGATTCCTGTGTAGTGTACAAATACATCATTGCCAGTCTCGGCCTCAATGAATCCGAATCCCTTGGTAGTGTCGTACCATTTTACCTTTCCTGTGAGTGATTGTGCCATAATTATCAAAGTTTATAAGATTAGTAATGTTCAGCAAAGGTATAATATTTATATCATTAAACAAGAATTTTCCAATAAATTTTTACCAAAATATTACTC
>JAZUEG010000250.1:0-5318 GCA_045640025.1 Bacteroidales bacterium | reverse complement strand
GCCAGACTCTGATACCCGGCAAGACAGGTACTACCACCGTAACCATAAAGGCGTGCGGAATGACTCGCGAATACAAGGTGACCACCAAGGAGTTTGAGCTCGACTGGAAATCGCTGGATCCCAATATCTGGCAGAAGGGCAAGTGGGACGCTGATACAAGAACGCTGCAGACCGGAGAATACGGTTTTGCCGGATTCCAGTTCAATACTCCGCTCGACCTCTCGCAGTATACCAAGGTAATCTGCGTATTGGACGGCGAGAAGACCGATCCAAGCGTAAATGTGGAGTTCCACATATACGACGGTGCCCAGGGCGACGGCCTGATTAAGGTATCAAAGGGCGCCAAGAATGCCGACGGCAACTACGTGCTTACTCTCAATATAGCCAAGGGCTCCAAGAAGGACAACGGCGTGGACCTCGATCCATCGCACATCACCACAATAGGATTCTGGAGCTCGGGCAACAAGGATATTGTGATCAAGGACATTAGCTGGAAATAATTTTTTAATTGAAAACTAACTATATAAACTGAATTCTTATGAAACGAATGCTTATAACCGCGCTATCAGCTGTAATGCTTTTGGCGTCATGTGGCAACGGCGATCCCATAGAGATCGACTACACCATACCTGCCGACTCGCTCACGTCGCAGGATGAGATTCCCGATATTCCGCCCGTGCAGAACAAGAAAGACCATTACGGACAATACCTCCAGATGCCCGCAATGCCAGCCAAGAATTCCAAGCTCCCCGAGATTCAGGGAAAGCTCCCCGTATGGAAGTCGGACGGACGCTGGCTGGTGGATGAGAGCGGAAACCATATCACTGTGCACGGTTTCTGGCAGACACAGAGCCCTTATTTCAACAACTACAAGTGGGGCAACGACTACAACTACCGCAACTCCATGCAGTGGAACTCCAATCAGATAGACCAGATACTCGCCAAGGGCTGGAAGATGGATTTTATCCGCATACACTTCGATACATACTGGATGATGAGGCGCGACAGACCGTATCCGCTCCAGGGCGAGCCATACGAGTATTTCGATGAGAAACTATTCAAGGAGGCGCTCGACAATCTGTACGTGCCGCTGGTAAAGCACTGCATCGACAAGGGTCTCCACGTGGTGATACATCCCGGCTATGTGGGCCCCGACGCCATAGAGATGGGCGACGGATTCCACCGCGTATTGGCCAAGGTATGGGACATGATAAGCTCGCATCCATCGCTGGCCAACAATACCGACGTAATGTTTGAGCTCCTGAACGAGCCGGTTCACATAATAGACGCCAACGGCGTAAACGGCGGCGGCGACGACAGCCACGACAAGGCCCTTACCGAATACATGCAGAACCTCATAGACCACATCCGCGTAAACTCCCAGCAGAATATGCTCTGGGTGCCCGGCACAGGCTGGCAGCAGCACTATGCGGGCTACGCCAAATACAAGATCAAGGACCACAACTTCGGATTCTCGGTGCACTGCTATCCGGGCTGGTATGGCTCCGACGCTCTGGAGGCCACTCCTGAATACGGACAGGGATCTTACGGCGGAGGCTACGAGAGTTTCCGCAAGGGCTGGGAAAAGGAGATTACAGTGGCCAGCAAGATAGCTCCCGTAATGGTGACCGAGATGGACTGGTCGCCCAAGGGCTACGACCTCTCGTGGGGCAAGTCGCTCACCGGCGAGGCCGGAGGTCCCGGTTTTGGCGCCAACTTCAAGTACCTGGCCGACAGAACCGAAAACTGCAGCTACATCTTCTTTACCGCGCCTGAGCACCTCGCAGTATTCGATTGGAGCCTTGCGCCCATCGTGACCGCCAACCCGTCGTACCACGACGAGTTCCACTTCCTCTACGACCCCGAGGCCTGCAACATCCAGATCTACGGATGGTATCAGTGCTACCGCGACGGCCGTCTCTATCCCGAGAAGGTGGACCAGATAAAGCTCGGCGGTGTAATGAGCGACAGCTTCATCCTCGACGGCAAGATGTCGTGCATAGTAAACGCCATCGACAGCAAGAAGGTAATCTACCCATTGCAGAAGGATTACACAGTGGAAGTGGCTGATCCTGAGATCGTAAAACTCGACGGCACCACCATAATCCCCGGCAAGGCAGGGTCCACCAAGCTCACCATCAAGGCCTGCGGACTTACACGCGAATACACCGTTACCACACAGAAATTCCAGCTCGACTGGAGCACCTTCGACCCCAATATCTGGGAAAAAGGCTCGTGGGATTCGGCCACCCGCACCCTCGTTACAGGTCAGTACGGTTTTGGCGGATGGAAGCTCTCCAAGCCTCTGGACCTCACTCCATACAAAAAGATTGTCTGCGTGATAGGCAAGGAGACCGAGGCCGGCAGCGGTGCATCGTTCCGCCTCTTCGATGCCGGATACTGGAACGGCGCCGTGGAGGCCAACCTCGGCACCAAGACCAACAGCGACGGCGACTACGTTATCGAGATTCCTATCAGCAGCAACATGAAGAAAGCTGATGGCAACCCATTCAATCCTGAATCCGTAAGCATCATAGGCATCTGGACCATTGGCGGCAAGAAGGTAGTAGTCAAGGATGTATACTGGGAGTAGTTTTTCCCCATATCAGCTAATGGCGAAATAAATTGACATCGCCCCGATGAGGTTTTCCCTGGGATATGGGAAGGCTTCATCGGGGCGATTGTTTTTTTCGACGTGGCGTATTAATATTTTAGACGTGGCAGAGCCGCGTCTCTGCTTAGAATTCAAAACTGTCATCCACGTCCCAGTCCAATACGCATCTGTCGGTGGTGGAGAAGTTGATGGCAAGTTTTACGATTTTCTTGCCGGGCTCCATGGCCACGGCAATGTAGTCCTTGTCGTCGATCTGTTCGAGGGCATAGCGTGTCTTGCCGTCCAGCTTCAGCTCGAAGATATAGTTTACGTCATCGAATCTCAGCAGGAGGTCGGCCTTGCCCTTTGCGCTCTCGGGATTGGCTATCACGTCGGCACCGTAGGATGCAAGCATTGTGTATAATACCGAATGATAGTGCTTCTCGTTCTGATTGTTGAGCGAGAACGGGAACTTCCTGTAGAAGAGGTTGAGATATTTCATGAATCCCGCTATGTCGCCGTATTGTCTCAGATCCTCGTATGCATCCAGCATATAGCTGTCGGTTTTCTCGTCACGGTGGTAGGCGTAAAACATTAGGCTGTCTGCAAACGACATCCTTACTTCCGTGTTAGGGAATCCAAGCGTATATTGATTTCTGCTGTGGTTGTAGTTTTTTATCGATAGATATCCAGCCTGATACAGGAAGGGCACAAGGTCAGACACTTTCTCCACAGGCTTGTTGAAACGTTCAGCCCTGCACTTCACATTGTTCAGCTCCGTCATCTCGATGTCAAACTTGTTTATCAGCTTTATCAATGATGACGGCGTTCCCGTATTGAACCAGTAATTTCTCAGTTGTTTGCTGTCCAGTGCGCTGAAAACTGAATATGGATTGAAGATATCCTGCTTTTCTGTTGAGAAATGATAGCCGTCGTATCTCTCCTTGAATTTCCTTACAGCCTGCTCGTATGTTATTTTGTTATGGATTGCGAATGTCTCCAAGTCCTCTCTTAGGGCTGTTGTCATCTCGTCCTTGGTAATACCGCACAAGCCCTCGTATTCAGGATCAAGCGAGATATCCTTCAGATTGTTGAGCGCCGAGAATATCGACATCTGCGAGAACTTGGTGATGCCGGTAATGAATACGAAACGCAGCTTGGGGTCCAGTTTCTTGATAGGCGAGAAAAGATTGTTCATTGTGGTGCGTACTTCGTTCTGTTTCTCGTCGTTGTCTATCACATTCAGCATCAGGCTGTCGTACTCGTCGATTATTATTACAACTCTCTTGCCTGTTTTCTCGTAGGCAGATTCCACGATATTGCGTAGGCGGATATTGAAAAATGTCTTTTCCTCTATTTCTGGAGCGTCGTATTTTTTCTCGTAAACTTCCAATATGTCGCTGATATTCTTGTTCATATTGTCATAGTTGCAACTTTTGTCGTCGCTGAAATCCAGGTGTATCACCGGATACTCCTCCCATTCTGTCTCTAACTTCTCCATGGCCAGACCTTTGAATAGATCTTTCCTTCCCTCGAAATAGCTCTTGAAAGTGCTGCACAGCAGCGACTTGCCGAATCTCCGGGGCCTTGATAGAAAGATACATGAATATTGGGCCAAATTGTAAACCAATTCGGTCTTATCTACATAGACAAGGTTTTCTGTAATCAGTTTCTCAAATGTCTGTGTTCCTATGGAATATCTGCGCTCTGCCATTTTCGGTATTTTTATTTTTGCAAATTTAGTGAATATATTAATAATAAGCAAGAAAAGTAACGGGCGATTTTTGTTTTGCAAATCCCAAAATCATTTGCTATCTTTGGCAAAACATTTATATCATTATATTAATATGAGAAACAATTTTCTATTTGCGGCGATGGTGCTGATGGCTCAGCCCGTTTTCGCACAGAATGTGGATGTTTCCACCAAGAGCTCCACTCTCCTTATCCAGGCCGACAAGGGCAAGGAGGCGCAGGTTTTGTATTATGGATCCAGGCTGTCGGCTTCAGATATCGAGGCTGTGGCGCAGACAGCAAGTCCGCTATCAGCTTACCCGGCCTACGGACTCAACTGCCCACAGGAATACGCATTAGCTGTTACTCATCCCGATGGCAATATGACATTGCAGCTGATGGTCGATAAAGTATCGCACCGCAGCGAGGGTGGGGCAGAGGTCACCGTTATCGAGTGCAAGGATACCCATTATCCTTTTTCTGTGAATCTCTGCTACAAGACCTACAGCGACAGCGAGGTTATCGAGATGTACACCGAGATTCAGCATCAGGAGAAGGGCGTGGTGAAGCTCCGCCGTTTCGATTCGGGAATGATTCCCGTGCGCCGCGGCAATGCCTGGGTTTCTCACATGTACGGATCGTGGGCCAATGAGGGCCGTCTGGTGGAGGAGCCTATTACTCCCGGCATGATGGTGATAGCCAACCGCGACGGAGTGCGAAATGCGCATACTTCCCACGGCGAGATTATGGTATCGCTCGACGGCAAGCCTCAGGAAAACAGCGGTCGAGTAATTGGTGCCGCCATCTGCTACTCTGGCAATTACAAGCTTAGAATCAATACCCACGATTTCGATTATCACGAGATTTACGCCGGTATCAACGAGGAGAATTCCGAATACTCACTCAAGAAGGGCGAGGTGTTCGTTACCCCGCCATTAGCTATATCCTACTCCAACGAGGGCCTCTCGGGCGTATCGCGAAACTTCCACACATG
>JAZUEG010000249.1:0-1859 GCA_045640025.1 Bacteroidales bacterium | reverse complement strand
CTCTTTCACGAACTCCACAAGCTCGTCGAAAGCCTTGTCGGTCTCGCCCGGGAAACCCACAAGAATGCTCGTTCTGAGGGCGATGCCGGGAATCTCCTCGCGGAATTTCCTGAGCAGGGCCAGAGTCTCGGCCTTGGTATGCCCGCGCTTCATCTTGCTCAGCACATTGTCGCTGATATGCTGGAGCGGAATGTCGAGATACTTGCATACCTTGGGATTATCGCGCATGATATCGAGCGTGCGCAATGGAAAATTGTTCGGATAAGTATAATGAAGGCGTATCCAGTGCACCTTCTCGATGGCGGCCATCTGCTCCACAAGCTCGGGCAGGCGGAACTCGCCATAGAGATCTTTTCCGTAGTAGCTGAGGTCCTGTGCTATGATATTGAACTCGCGTGTGCCATTCTCGGCCAGACGGCGCACCTCGTCCACGATATCCTCGATGGGTCGGCTCACATATCGTCCGCGGATATACGGAATGGCGCAGAAGGCGCACATGCGGTTGCAGCCCTCGGCTATCTTGATGTATGCGGTGTGATTGGGGGTAGATATCATCCTCGGCTCCTGCACCACGGAGTTTTCCATGTCCTGACAGTCGAGAACATCAAGGATGTCGCTGAGACTGTCCACGCCGAAAAACTTATCCACCTCGGGAATCTCGCCCTCAAGGTCCTTCTTGTAGCGCTGACTAAGACAGCCGAACACGAACAGCTGGCCTATCTTGCCCTCGTTCTTGAGGTTGGCGTATTCTATTATGGCGTTGATGCTCTCCTCCTTGGCGTCGAGAATGAATCCGCAGGTGTTTAGAATCACCACGTCGGCCTCGTCGGTATCCTGGAATGTAACATCATATTTGCGATACACACGGGTGGCTATGTCCTCGCTGTCCACGAGGTTCTTGCTGCATCCGAGAGTTATAATCGCGAGTTTCTTCTTGTTCATTATATGTATTTTTATTCAATACTATTTCTTCTCTTCGGAAGGTGCGGGCGGCTTGGGAGCACCACCCCCACGCTTGGCACCGGACTTTACGTTGGCCTGCTCCTGAGCGTAAAATTTTTCGAGAGCTGATGTCAGGTCTTTCTCCTTCAACTTGCCGGAGATGCAGATTTCGGCACCGCTAACACCCACAATTCGGATATCGCTGCGCTTCAGCTTCACCCATTCCACAAGAGTCATACAGAGAGTAGTAAGAGGCTCGGTAGCCGAACTTATCAAACCAGTAAGCGCAGGAATAATACCGGCACCCATCTCGCCCTTTTTAGGCTTGATGGTGGCGGCCTCCACCTTCTTCAGGTCCTTGATCTTCTTTTTCTCGATATGGGTCTTCAGAGCCATGAGATCCTCCTTGGTGGGAGTTCCCTTTACGTATTCAATTTTTATTTTCATTTTTCAGCTAATAGTAAATAAATTATAATTTCATTTTCGGAGGGTAAAGGTAGAAAAAATAAATGAATAAAAGAACAAATGAGGAAATAATTTGTATATTTGCAAAATCAAAAATCAATAATCGAAAATGGCCCAGCGCAAATATTCCATAGGATCACAGACATTTGAGAAACTGATAACAGAAAACCGTGTCTATGTAGATAAGACCGAATTAGTTTACAATTTGGCCCAGTATTCTTGTATCTTTCTATCAAGACCCCGACGATTCGGCAAGTCGCTGCTGTGTAGCACTTTCAAGAGCTATTTTGAGGGCAGGAAGGATCTGTTCGCTGGTCTGGCTATGGAGAAGTTGGAGACCGAATGGGTGGAGTATCCGGTGATACATATCAGCTTTGCGGCCAACAAAAGCGAGAATATAGTTGATATAGACGACCTCATAAACAGACGACTGAAAAAATTTGAAAACCAAT
>JAZUEG010000248.1:0-1741 GCA_045640025.1 Bacteroidales bacterium | reverse complement strand
GGCTGCTGAGGTAGCCATTTTTTTGGGGGGGGGCGGCTAATGGCGTGATATATTACTCGCCATCAGCTACAAAACACTAGAAATATCATTTAATTAAATTATGAAAAAGTTTTTGACATTATTCCTGTTCTTAGTCTTATTTTATACAGGAGCGGGCGCACAGCGTGTGGGCCTTGTACTCAGCGGCGGCGGTGCCAAGGGCCTGGCCCACATAGGCGTACTCCGCGCCCTCGAGGAAAACAACATTCCAGTCGATTACGTGACCGGCACATCCATGGGCTCCATCATCGGAGCGCTGTATGCCATAGGATACACCACCGACGAGATGACCGAGCTGTTCCATTCCCACGAGTTTTACGTGTGGCTAAATGGTCTCACCGATCCCGACCTTCAGTACCGGTACATGAAGCCGGACCCAAATGCCGAGTGGCTCTCGCTCAAGTTTGACCGCGACACCACTTTCAAGGCGTTCCTGCCCACCAACTTCATCTCCTCATATCAGATGGATTTTGCATTTGAGGAGCTGATGGGACCTGCCGCCGCGGCCGCCAACTACAATTTCGATTCGCTGATGGTGCCTTTCAGGTGCGCCGCCTCCGATATCTACAAGAAAGAGTCGAAGAAGTTTGACGGCGGATCGCTCTCCACAGCCGTAAGGGCAAGTATGGCCATTCCGTTCTATTTCAAGCCCGTTACGTATCTGGGCACCATCCTCTTCGACGGCGGTATCTACAACAACTGCCCTATCGACTTCATGGAGGAGGACTTCAACCCCGATTACATTATCGGCGTCAAGGTATCGGCCAACAACGACAACCCTTCGGAGGACGATCTTATGACCATGGTATACAACATGATAGAATCGCCCAGCAACTATAACATCTCGCCCGACAAGGGAATACTCCTGGAGCCTGATGTGCTCACCCACAGCACTTTCGATTTCACCAAGTGCGACGAGCTCATTGAGCTCGGCTACGTGGAGGCTTGCGCCAAGATCGACAGCATCAAGGCCGCCATATCGCGCCGCGTGTCCGACGAGGAGCTGGCCAAGAAGCGCCACGACTTCAAGGCCAAGCTGAAGCCGCTGGTATTCAATTCGGTGAGCGTGTCAAACGAGGTTTCCAACAAGCACGCGAAATACATCACCCGTCCGTTCCGCAATATCATGGACGAGCCTATGGATATCAACGAGATGCGCAAGGAGTTCTACAAGCTGACTGCCGATCCTACTCTCGACCGCATTTACCCAACCACCGACTACAATCCATACACCGAGGGCTACACCCTTAATCTGAGCGTAACCCGCAGCAAGAACATCAACGCCAAGATCGGCGGCAATATATCCACATCAGCTACCTGCGAGGCATTTGTGGAGCTGGCCCACAGATTCTACGGCCAGATGCCTATCGAGGTGCTTGTTAATGGATATTTCGGACGTTTCTATACTTCAGGCAAGGCATACATGAGGGCGTATTTCCCATCCGACCCGTTGTTCAGCGTGGAGACCGCATTCCAGCTCAACCGCTACGACTATATGGACGCCGACCCTGATGTGTTCTTTGTGGATACCCGAAGCCCGGTTTCAGTGAAAAACGACCTTGAGTATTACGCCAATATTTTCACCCCGGTGGGCATGGGCGGAATTCTCTACGGAGGTATTTCCACAGGACGTTTCACCGAGAGCTATTTCCTGAATCCGGCGGCCAATCAGTCGTCGTTCAAGAAAGACAAGTCGGTATTC
>JAZUEG010000247.1:0-22429 GCA_045640025.1 Bacteroidales bacterium | reverse complement strand
CATGGCGTTCCAGCATTTGTCGAATTCTGTATCGCTCAGCTCCACTCCCATTATCTTGCATAGGCCTGTTCTGAACTCATCGGGCGAGGCGGTTCCAATCTCGAAACGGTGAAATAATTCGCTGTCTATCAGTTCCTTGTACTTGTCTATTACATTCACTGCGCCTTGCTTCTCAAAGGCGTTTAGAGTTTCCTGTCCTGATATTCCGAACAGTACTCCACCGAGGTCGAAAATGATGTTTTTAATTTTTTTCATAAAAAGTTCATAAAAAATTTTGTAAATATGAATTTGTATTTTACCTTTGCAATCGCAAAACGAAATCAAAATCGTTTGGGGCCCATAGCTCAGTTGGTTAGAGCACCTGACTCATAATCAGGGAGTCCTAGGTTCAAGCCCTAGTGGGCCCACCATAAGTGACAAATCATCTACGATGGTTTGTCACTTTTTTTTATGCTATTATTATTCGCTTAAGATTCTCTGACAGAGCTTTTTCCACCTGTTTCAGCTGCCTTACCTGATCCATTATTTCCTTTATCTCGCTTGGCTGTTTGCCATTGGCCTGTTTCAGCTGCTGCATAGTTTCCTTGGTAGCTAATTTTATGATTTTCAGCTTGTAAGAGTTTATGGTTTTGGGTATGTCGTTCTTGAAAGTATCTTCAGGAGTATGACATTCAGATCCGCGCTTGTTCCATAGCGAGCTCAGAGTGTCCTTAGGGATGGTAACCTCGCAGGCCAGGTTTCTTATCTCCTCCTCGGGATGATTTAGGAAATATGTGGTATCTATCAGCTCACCGCTTTCCAGATGGCTGAGGTATTCATCGTATATCTTCTTGTAATTCAGGTTCTTGAGTTCCATGTTCTCGTTCATCAGCTCGCCTATGATGTATGTGGCCACGTTTACGGTCTGCACTTCGTTGGTGGCTGGATCGCTGAAACTCTCGAATTCCATGTTTCCGTAGTTGATAAGATAGCTTGCAAGCTCTTTTTCCTCTATCTCGGCGCTAAAACCTGATACAAACGATGGAACAGGCACTTTGTCGTCGCCGGCGGCCAGCTCGGGTGGCAGAAAAACATCGTCGGGAGGAGCGGCTGGAGTTGTTGATTCGCCGGCCTGGGCTATTCCCTGGCGGAATTTCTGTTTCATCTCCTCCTCGTGGTTTTTCTTGAGGGTTCGGCCGGTTTCGGCATACAGCGCATCTTCCTTCACATCGAGAAGTCGGCTGCACTCCTTGATGTATACTGAACGTGTAACTGCGTTCGAAATCTTTGATATAGAGTTGATTATGCTGTTGATAACCTCCGATTTCTTAAGCGGATCCTCGGCGTCCTTCAGCAGGATTCTTGTCTTGAACTTTATGAAATCCTCCTCGTGGCTGTCTATGTAGGCCTGAAGCTCTTCGGGCGTGTGGCTGCGGGCAAATGAGTCAGGATCTTCCGGCTCGGGCAGCAATACCACTTTTACGTTGATATCCTGCTCCAGTATCATGTCGATACCGCGGAGCGAAGCCTTAATTCCAGCCCAGTCGCCGTCGTATATTACAGTAAGATTGCTTGTAAAACGCTTGATAACAGATATTTGGCCCGGAGTAAGGGATGTGCCCGAGCTTGCCACTGTATTTGTTACTCCCGACTGATGCATGGATATTACATCGCAGTAGCCTTCGCACAGGTAGCATTTGTCGCGTTTTACTATCTCGTTTTTAGCCTGATATATTCCATACAGAACATTGCTCTTGTGGTAAACTTCCGATTCGGGAGAGTTCACGTATTTGGCCATCTTCTTGTCGTTCTGCATTATACGGCCGCCAAAAGCCACCACCTTGCCTGCAATGCTGTGTATCGGGAATATCACACGACCGCAAAAACGGTCGAATTTGTATCCGTCTTCCTTTACGATGGATAGGCCGGTCTTCTCCAAGAACTTCAGCTTATAACCCTTGCTAATTGCCTCATTGGTAAGCGCTTGCCTATTCTGTGGAGAATATCCGAGAGCGAACTTCTCTATGGTTTCCTTGGTGAAACCTCGATGCTCGAAATATGTGAGAGCTATTGCCCTGCCCTCTTCGGTTTCCAATAGCTGTTTTTGGAAAAATTCCGATGCGAATTGGTTTACAATTCCCATCGACTCCCTCTCTTCGTGCTCTTCTTTCTCCTCGGCGGTAAATTCTTTTTCCTTGATGTGGATATTGTACTTGTGTGCCAGGTATTTCAGCGCTTCGGGATAGGTCATGTTCTCATGGCGCATTACAAACGATACAGGGCTGCCTGCAGCACCACAGCCAAAGCATTTGAAGATGTTTTTGGCTGGCGATACCGACATTGACGGTGTTTTCTCGTTGTGGAACGGGCAGCAGCCAATGTAATTGGTTCCACGCCGTTTTAGTGTCATGAAATCCTGTACTACATCCAGGATTTGAGCACTTTCGATAATGCGTTGTACGGTTTGTGCGTCAATCATAGCGTTTTCGCGTTTTTTTAATTTACAAAATTACGTTTTTTTTCCTTTTCCAAAATAGAAATTTGTATTTTTGTAGCTTGAATTAATATTTTTTAGCCAATGAAGAAAGGAAAATACGTGAGGGGAACGATTTTGAGCGACTCCCCTACCCTACAGACCGCTGTAGCCGACTTTCAATCGCCGTTAGCTGAGGACAAAAAGGGTTTCACCAATTTCTGGTTGCCCATTATCCTCATTTTATTGCTTACGGGATGGATTTACTCGTTCAGTCTGGAAAACGATACTACCAACTGGGACGACGACAAGTACACCGACAATACTCTCGTTAAAACCCTTGACGCAGAGACAGTTGGCCGTATATTCTATTCCGACGACCTCCGCGAGGAACGTTACTTTATGGGAAACTATCACCCGCTCACGATGCTGTCGCTTAATCTCGATTATCAGCGGTCGGAGCTGAAACCAAATGGTAAGCCCTACCCTATCGTGTTCATTTTCAATAATATACTTATACACTTGCTGGCTTGTCTGATGGTGTATCTGGTATTTGCCGAATTGTTCAGCAAGCGGATTTATCCTATAATAATTGCGCTGATATTCGGTATTCATACTCTGCACGTGGAATCTGTGACCTGGATATCGGAAAGAAAAGACGTTTTGTATACTATGTTTTATTTCATGTCGCTATATTTATACATTCTCTATAAAAAGCGACTAAATGTAACGTTTTATATATTATCTCTTATCGTGTTTGTAATCAGCGCGTTATCTAAGGGTCAAGCAGTTTCGTTGGCAATGTCGCTTTTCCTTGTTGATTACCTGATTAGCGAAGATTATCTAAACTGGAAAAAACATCTCAATAAGATTCCGTTCCTTGCCATAGCGCTGGTGTTTGGTATTATTTCGATGAAAGCTCAGGCCACATCCACAGCGCTCAGCGAGGTAGATCAATATGAATGGTATCAGCGTCTCGCATTCGGCAGCAATGGCTTTTTCCAATACATCTGGAGATTTGTCGCCCCGGTACATCTGGCGAATCTCTATCCTTATCCTGATATCATAAACCGCACTGTACCAGCGTTGTACTGGTTGTGCGTTCCTTTGTTCTTTGGCATTATAATACTCAATCTCTTCATTTTCCGCAAGCACAAGGTCATTACATTCGGCCTTATGTTCTTCATCGTGAATATCGCTTTGCTCCTTCAGTTTATCCCGGTGGGCAGCGCTATGTATTCCGATCGTTACTCTTATATTCCAAGTGTGGGACTCTCGGTATTGCTGGCATTCCTCATGGATTGGCTGGTAACTAAGTACGAAAACAAAAGGAATGTATTTTACATAATATTTTCTATTTATAGTTTGATTTTATGCTATCTTACTGTACAGCGTGAGAAAGTTTGGCACGACAGCGGTAGTTTGTGGTCGGATTGCCTCGAAAAATACCCCGAAGCTGTGATTGGATGGAACAATTTGGGCTCGTATAATAACTTATTAGCTGACTCCATCTACAAGAAAACCGATGATAGCAAATTCATTGAGTATAAAAAGAAAGCGATCGATTGTTTTACAAGCGGAATTAAGTACAAACCCGATTATGTTCACTCTTTTTACAATAGGGGACTGGCCAATAAGGATTTGTATGATCTTACCAAGGATTCGGCTTATTACAATGCAGCTCTCGATGATTACAATAAGGCAATTCTCTTTGACCTGAATTTTGCTCCGGCGTTCCAGAACAGGGCGCTCATGTATGACCTTAAGGTAGATATGTTTTCAGCTGATGGCAATAGAGATTCGATGCTCTACTATACCAGCATGGCGATTTCTGACTACAACAGAGCTCTCGATATCGACCCAAAACTTGTTGAAATCTTCATCAACCGCGGTACTTCGTATGGCAAGATGGGAGATTTCAGGGCTGCGATCAACGATTTTGAGAAATATGACGCTATACGGCCCAACAGCGCGTCGCTATATTCCAATATGGGACTCGCGTACAGCGGCCTGAAGCTCTACGACGAGGCCATTGAGTATTTCTCGCGCTCCATTGAGCTGGATTCCACTTTTGAGGGTTCGTATTTCAACCGCTCGCTAACTTACAGACAATTAGGCGATTCGCTACGTGATTCAAAATACTACCGACTCGCCTCCAACGATATCTCAAGATGTATTGTATTAGCTCCCCAAAAAGCCCAATACTATTTCATGAGGGCTGTGTATAATCAGCTGATGAATAATAGGGGAGGAGCGTGCGATGATTTCCATCAGGCGTATAATCTTGGATACCAAGGGGCTGAATATTACATTCAGAATTATTGCCAGGGCAGGTAGAATCCAAAATTTTGGATTTTTTCTTGCACAGATTAAAACTAATGTCTAATTTTGCGTATATGTATTAACCAATGATCCTCTATTTGAAAAGTATATTTGCGATAGTGGCCTTTAGTTGGTTGTTCATAGGCAATGTTTTAGCTCAAACTACCCTGGTGTATGAGGGGCAGGAGATAAACGTGACCGACAAGAACAATCTTAAGCAGGGATTGTGGGTGTATTTCTATGATACGCTGCATACCATGGTGTCCTGTAGGGGAAATTTTGTAGATGATAAGCGCGAGGGCGTATGGACCAATTATTACAAAACCGGGTCGGTAAAGAGTACTATCACTTTTGCCAACAACAAGGAATCGGGCTATGTAAAATTCTATTACGAAAACGGCAAGGTCTCCGAGGAGGGTCTCTGGGTGAATAATCACTGGGTAGGGGAGTACAAGTATTATTACGCTACCGGTCAGCTTGCGTATCAATGGGTGCACGACAGCAACGGCCGCCGTACAGGTCAGCAGCAGTATTTCTACGAGAACGGCAAAACGCGCATAGTAGGCAACTGGGTGGACGGCAAGGAGGACGGACAGGTGGCCACGTATTACGACAGCGGACGTATCCGCAGCGAGAGCCAGTGGAAGGGGGGATATACCCACGGAGTAATGAAGGAATATTACGAGGACGGTCAGCTGGCCGCCGAGAGAGTCTTCAATAATGGTGTATACGATGCTGTGGCTTCTCGTATATACCGCGAGCGTCACGACAATAGGGTAGAGGAGGAGCTGATACTGCCAGCTGATGTTCCTGCTGACCCGCCATTAGCTGAAAACCAAAACCGCGACGACAATCCTACGCTATTCAACGGTTCGGGATACCACAAGGTGCTCAATCAGAACCGTCAGGTGGACCGCGAGGGCGAATTTGCCAATGGCGTGCTGATGAACGGCAAGAGGTATTATTACGACGACAAGGGCAAACTGCTCAGGATAGCCATCTATGAGAATGGCCGTATTGTGAGCACGATAGATCAGTAATGGGACATTGGGATATTTTTTGTAAATGTCAAAATGTTTTATTATAATTGCAGTTTCAAATTGAAAATAATTTTTTGCAAAAAATGGATAATAATTTACTAGTTTACAATTCGCTGAGTAGAACGATGCAAAAGTTCGAGCCTGTAAATCCGCCTTACGTGGGAATGTACGTATGCGGACCTACAGTATATGGCCCGGCCCATCTCGGTCATGCCCGTCCTGCTATCACATTCGATCTCATTTTCAGATATTTGCGTTACCTTGGCTACAAGGTGAGATACGTCCGCAACATTACCGACGTGGGCCACTTGGAGCACGATGCCGATGAGGGCGACGACAAGATTGCCAAGAAGGCTACTCTGGAGCACCTGGAGCCTATGGAGGTGGTGCAGATGTATACCGAGGATTACCACAAGAATATGCGTCTGCTTAATGTTCTTCCTCCTTCGATAGAGCCTCATGCGTCTGGCCACATTATCGAGCAGCAGAATCTCGTTGAGAAGATTCTCGAGAATGGTTTTGCCTACGAGAGCAATGGCTCTATCTACTTCGATATCAAGAAATACGCCGAGAAATACCGCTACGGAAAGCTCTCCGGCCGCAATGTGGAGGATCTTCTGGAGAAGACCCGTTCGCTGGATGGACAGGATGAGAAACGCAATCAGTGCGATTTTGCCCTCTGGAAGAAGGCTTCGCCACGCCACATCATGCACTGGCCCAGCAAGTGGAGCGAGGGTTTCCCCGGCTGGCACTTGGAGTGTACTGCCATGAGCACCAAGTATTTAGGTGAGTATTTCGATATTCACGGCGGCGGTATCGACCTCCAGTTCCCTCATCACGAGTGCGAGATTGCCCAGGCAGTTGGCGCTTTGGGTCACGACAGCGTTAAATACTGGCTTCACAATAATATGATTACCATCAACGGCAAGAAGATGGGCAAGTCGCTCGGCAACGCCATGAGCCTCGAGCAGTTCTTTGCCGGCGATCATCCATTGCTTGAGCAGCCTTACAGCCCTATGACAGTGCGTTTCTTTATCCTTCAGGCACATTACCGCAGTACTCTCGATTTCAGCAACGAGGCTCTTCAGGCATCCGAGAAGGGATTGGAGAAGCTCATGAACGCCGTACAGGCTCTCAAGACCATCAAGCCGGGCAATTCGTCGTCGTTCTCGGTAAAGGAGCTCTCCGACAAGTGTTTTGAGGCTCTCAATCAGGATTTCAACACTCCTGTGATGATTTCGCACCTCTACGACGGTGTTAAGCACATCAACCTCATGAAAGACGGCAAGGAGACCCTTACCGAAGAGGATCTTAATGCGCTCCGTAAGCTCTACAACGATACCTGCTTCGATATCATGGGGCTGCTGGATGATACACAGGCCGAGGGCTCAAAATCCGACAATAAAGAAGTGATTGGAAATCTGGTAGATATGATTCAGCAGCTGAGGAAAAACGCTAAGGCTGAAAAGAATTACGCTCTATCCGACAAGCTCCGCGACGATCTCAAGGCCGCCGGCGTAAGTATCAAGGATACACGCGATGGCTACGAGTGGACTCTGGAGTAGTCAATCGGCTTATAATCAATGTAATACAAAAAAGGCAGATTCGTTTCCGAGTCTGCCTTTTTTGTATCTTTAAACTTTAAACTTTCATCTATTTCCTGAAAGCCGGGGCGTGCATCAGTCCCGAATAGCTTGTGATATCCACCTTGGCGCTGCCGAGCATCAGGCTGCACTGTGCGCGGATGGGTATTTTGTTGCCATCAGCTGATATCCACAGCTTGAGAGCCTCCTTGTCGGTAAAAGCTCCGCCTTCCTCTACGGTAGGCACAAATTTGTAGCATCTTATCTTGCCGAGTTTAGATATCTTGACATCCTCGGTGCAGATGTATTTGAGTATCAGCGGCCAGTTTTCCTCGCCGAAAAAAGTGTTGAGCCTTATCGTCTGACCTGCCGTCAGCTTGCTCAGGTCCATAGTCCTGATCTTGTAACATGCCGCGATTATGTCGTAGCACTCTTTCTCTATCTTGTGGTCGCCAGAGTGAGTGCTCTTTACTGTGTGTTTCTCGTGGTCGAAATAGTAATTGATGTATCTCTTGTATTCGGCGCTTTCTCTTACATTCTTGAGGGCGCGCTTGGGTAGGAGAGTGGCTGGGTCGCTCCAGGCCTCGTAATCCTCCATGATGTGGTAAATCTTGTCTACCAGGCCCACCGTGTTGCCCTTGGCCACCAGGTGAATGAGTTTTTCTCCGTTTTCCTCCACCTCCTCGGTAAGCATCGTGAGCCTGCCTCCGGTTACAAAAGCGTAGTAGATCTCATAGTCGATTTTCTCGTGGCGGCCTATCGTTACATCAATCTGAGCATAGGCCTCAATGCTGAAAATCATGGCTATAGCTATCAGCAGCAGTGATTTGTTCATAGTTTAGTTTGTTTTGAGGACGTTTTTCTTGCTCACCGTGGCCACAAAGTCCTTCAGATAGAACGGATCGAAGTAAGCCACGTCGGCGAAATCTCCATCAGCGTAGGCCTTGGCCGTAAGCGGGGCCATGTATTCAGCTGATGTGATTATCTCGGGCATGAAAACCGCATTCTGGTTAATAATAATTTTGCTCATCTTCGTAGCCCCGTTGCCCACAAAAAACATCTTGCCCTTGGCCAGTATTTCGGCGTAGCTCTCCTCTGTGATAATCTCTGCCTGGCAGCTGCGTACAGGCTGATTCTTCATATCAAACAGCTCGGAATACACCTCGTTGCGGCCGGCGTCTATGGTGGCGCATATTATTGCATCGGGGTCGTCTATATGTTTAGATGCTTCGAGAGCCATTGCTTGAAGGGTATCTATCGCCAAAAGTTTTATTCCAGCCTGATAAGCCATACCCTTGGCGGTGGAAGTGCCTATCCTGAGTCCGGTGTAAGAGCCCGGTCCTTTTGAAACCGCTACTCCGGCCAAATCCTTTACAGTCAGGTTGTTGGCCTTCAGGAGCTCCTCCACGTAGAGTGCCGTGGTGGATGCGTGGTTGCGCGACTGATTCTCGCGCTTGTCTATCATGCCCTCGTCGCTGCTCAGCGATACCGAGCAGATGTCGGTAGAGGTCTCTATGTTGATGAAATAGTTCATATTATTCCTCGTTTTCGTAATATATCTGGTAAAATTTCATTCCTGTCTCGGGGTCCACGCCCTTCACTATCTTGCCCTCGTCGCCGTGGATGTAGATGTGGAAATTCTTGTCGAGCTTCAGCACGCCCTTCATCTTGCTCTGCTGTTTCTTGGCAGCATTGTTGCTCACTCCGAAATCCTCCTTGAACTCCACCTTCTTCTCCTCGGCGTATTGCTGCTGATACTCGTTGAAAGCCTCTATCACCTCGGGCTGCTGAAGCACATTCTCCTCGAAATCCTGCTTGCTGAAAGTCTCGTTTTCCTTGAAGTAATTGGCTGACTTGTTGAGCATTGCTATCTGCTGAGGCTTCTCCACCTCATGCTCCTCGTTGTATACCTCCTTTACGAAATCCTTGCATAGCTCCATGTATTTCTGGGTCTGATAGAAGTCGTCGTTTCGCTGCTCTATGCCGAGGAAATCGTTTCTCCAGTACTGCGCCTCCTGCTTGTTTACGGTATCTATTATGCTCACCTTGTAGCCGAACTCGGCCTCGGTGTTGTATATCAGGGCGGCCTTGTCTATCTTGTTCAGGTTGATGCCCTCCTCTATCTTGATGTCGAATCCGTTGTCGCCGGGCTGTATCTGCAGGAAGTCCTGCTTGGTCTCGCTCTTGAATATGCCGATACCGTCCACGAGCTCGCCATCCACCACGAGATCGGCAAACTGGGCAATATACAAGTCGCCGGCCTTTATCTTCGGGTGTGTGCCCGCGTCAAAAAGCTTGGTGGCAATATTCTTGCTCTCCTCCACCAGAGTGTCCGGATTCTCGAAAAGCCTTTTGGCAGAGGCATATACCTCATTGTATTCCAGTCCGTCCTGGTCGCAGAAATTGTAGAACGCCTCCTCGGTGAAGTGTCCCAGGAAAAAATTCATCAGCAGCTCCCTGATAGCGGTATCAACGGTAAGCTCCGAGTCCGAGAGAATAAGTTCCTCCTCGCGCGCCTTGTTGCCGGTTTTGTGCAATATCACGCTCTGGAGGCTCACATTCGAGAAATCTAACATGGTCTTTTACTTTGCAAAATTGATTATATGGCAAAGATAAATAATTTTGGCTCAATAACGTGACAATTTTTCAATAATATTTAATTATATTATTTTAACAATCGTAGCTAATTCATTTGTAATGTTGGCCGTTCTTTATACCGTGTCAAGTTTCCGTTTATATTTTTTATTGCAGCTAATGGCGTGATATTCTTCCTGCTCTCCATAGTTGGGTCATGCGGCGTAGCGAATATAGGCAACCGTATCAGCTACACAGGCTCTTCGCATGAGAGACAGGCAGTTAGGCACGGAATTTGAAACTCTGAATACAAAAAAATCAAATTTTTCGATTTTTTTGCCGACAAGATACCCAATATAAGAAAAATAATATGTAACTTAGCAACGGATTTTTTTGGATAGCTCATTATGGAAAGAATACAGATAAACCCCGAGAAGAACTCTCCCAGAATCGACTTCGATCCTGAGAACGGCGTTCTTACATTTGAAGGCAATTCGCTCATGGAAGATTCAGAGTCTTTCTATCTTCCTCTCGTGGATTGGATTATTAAGTACGGCGAAAACCCAAAGCCCGGCACGGTAGTGGATTTCAAGTACGACTACTTCAATACATCAACGTCTAAGTGGTTGATTACCATTACCAAACAACTCAAGGTAATCTACGGCAAGGATCCTACCACTGTTGTTAACTGGTATTACCCAGACGACGACATTCAGGAGTATGGTGAGGTAATCCGTGATCTCGTGGATATGCCTATCAACATGATAGAGGTAGAGGAGGAGCTGGAGGACGAGGAGATTTAATCTTCAATGCCATTAGCTGCTAAAACCCCTATTTCTTATTACGAGTTTTTGGTGTGGAGTTCGCTTAATGCCACAACATGGGGCGGACTTTGCACTTTTTTTATTATTATCCACCAAGTTATGAACTCATTACAGTCTTTTGTCGAACAGCTGAAAAAGGACGGTGATATACGTGTGTTTCAGGATTTTGCGAATCCGGAGCTCGAAATTGCCGAGATAGCCGACAGAGAGATGAAACAGCCCGGCGGCGGCAAGGCGCTCCTGTTCATGAACAACGGCACAAGCTATCCGCTGCTCATAAATATGTACGGAAGCCACTCGCGCATGGCCCGGGCAATATACTGCGACGATCCTTCCCAGAAGTCGGAGCAGATGTATGAGTTGTTCAGCAGGCTGGCCTCTCCCAAGCCCCGGCTGATGGACAAGATCAAGCTCTTGCCCGTGCTCGGCGATATATCCTCGTATTTCCCCAAGACCGTATCGGGCAGGGGAAGGTGCCAGGAGGTGGTGGATAATGAGATTGACATTTTCTCGCTGCCGGTGCTCAAGTGCTGGCCCCACGACGGCGGCAGATTCATCACCCTGCCCATGGTAAACACCGTGGACCCCAATACAGGCATACGCAACGTGGGAATGTACCGCATTCAGCTGCTCGACAGGCAGACCACGGCCATGCACTGGCACATGCACAAGACCGGCGGGCGCCACTACGGCGCATACAGGAAGCTCGGCCACAGAATGCCGTGCGCTATAGTGCTGGGCGGCGACCCCGTATACACATACTGCGCCACCGCTCCGCTGCCCGACGGAATCGACGAGTATCTGCTGGCCGGATTTCTGCGCGGAAAAGCCGTAAAGCTCGTAAGCTGCATCACCCAGCCTGATATCAAGGTGCCGGCCGACGCGGATTTCGTGATAGAGGGATATCTGGACCCCGCGGAGGATCCCGTGCTGGAAGGACCCTTTGGCGATCACACTGGTTTCTACTCACTTGCGGATTATTATCCGAAGTTCCACATCACCTGCATCACCCACCGCCGCGACGCCATATATCCGTGCACCATTGTGGGTGTGCCGCCCATGGAAGACGCCTACATATCCGACGCCACCGAGAAGATTTTCAGGTTTCCGATATCAATGGCATACGCGCCCGAGCTCGAGGATCTCCACATGCCTCCGCAGGGAGTGGAGCACAATATCACGATAGTGAAAATCGACGACCAATATCCGGCCAACGCACTCAGGATAAAGAACGCCATGTGGGGCGCGGGCCAGATGATGTTCAACAAGATACTAATGGTATACGCCGGCGGATGCTCCATACGCGACTACGCCGGGCTCCTGCGCGACGCCATGGCCCGTTTTGTCCCGATGCGCGATGTGTATATCGACATCGCCGGGGTAAGCGACGTGCTCGACCATTCGAGCCGGAAATTTGTGCGCGGCGGCAAAATCTGCCTCGACTGCACACAGCCCTCAGACGGTATTATATCAGCTGATGGCAAGATAGATACAGCCTATCTGCTGGAAAAATGCCCTAATATCGAAAAAATTAACGCGCGGCTGTTAGGGGAGGGGATACCTATCGTGTTTATATCAGTGAGGGAGAAGAAAACTCTCCCAATACGCGCCCTGGCCCAGAGGCTGGTGAATGAGCTCGGACTTGATGCCAAGATACTGGTATTGCACGATGCCGGGGTCATATCCGACGATATACCGCTGCTGGCCTGGTACGCATCAGGCAATATAGATCCATCGTGCGACTGCTGGGTATCAGCTAATGGCCACGGAGGAGTGCTCTGCGTGGATTCCACAGCCAAAACCCTTGAGGATGACGGTTTTACGCGGCAGTGGCCCGAGGTGGTGATGATGGACCCACACACCATAGAGCAGGTGGATAATAGCAAGTGCATGAATCTTTATGAAAAAATAATGCCTTCTCCTTCAATTAAATTGCAAAAACTGCGTTATAATGATGGGGCAGTAAGATTTTTTAATTCAGAATCATGAAACTGCGGCAACTATAATGAAAAAATACAAACCTTAAATATTGACGAAAAATGATAAAGCGCTATTTACTTACAGCAGGACTTGCGGCATTATTCGCTACACAGTCCTTTGCACAGGAGAGCCCCGAAATGGTTGACATCCAGGGCGGAACATTCAAAATGGGAAACAACTACGCTTCAAGCACCTCGGACGAGGGTCCACAGCACAAGGTAGAGCTCAGCTCATTCAGAATGAGCAAGACCGAGGTTACATTCGAGATGTTTGACCTCTTCTGCGATGCTACAGGCCACATCAAACCTTCCGATGGTAAGTACGGCCGTGGCAAGAAGCCCGTTACCAATGTGAGCTGGGAGGCTGCCGTTAAGTTCTGCAACTGGTTGTCGGACAGGGACAATCTCGACTGCTACTACAAGATTATAGCCGACAGCAGCTCGTTCAGAGTAGAGATCAATCCACAGTCTAAGGGCTACAGACTTCCTACCGAGGCAGAGTGGGAATATGCCGCACGCGGCGGCCAGGGTGGCAAGGTTTACTCATACTCAGGCAGCAACGACTTCAAGGAGGTGGCCTGGATCCGCGACAACTCGGGCAACACCCCTCGCGAGGTAGGTCTCAAGAAACCTAACGACCTCGGTCTCTACGATATGAGCGGTAATGTTTGGGAGTGGTGCTGGGATATCTACGACAAGGGCTACTACGCCAACTCTCCAGAGAAGAATCCAATGGGTCCGGACAAGGGTACCGACCGTGTATATCGCGGCGGCAGCTGGAAGAGCGGTCCAGATGAGCTCCGTATGACAGTACGTCAGCACAATACTCAGAACAACCCAACCGGTAGCGTAGGCATCCGTCTGGCTCAGAGCATGTAATTATGGTTGTTATCAGCTGATAACAATACATATATAAACCAAAACGGTGGACATTCGTGATTTCGAATATCCACCGTTTTTTTTGTGTCTTTTTTTATCTGGCGGCTGTTGCCTGTTCCTCTGTTCCGGCATCCTCGTCGTCCTTGGGGAAATACTGCTTGTTTTTGATGATTATCATGGCCACGCCAATGGTAACCGCCGCATCGGCAATATTGAATATCGGGGAGAAGAAGGTGAACTCCTTGCCCCCGCAAAACGGCATCCAAGAAGGCCATTGCGAGTCGATGATGGGGCAATATATCATATCCACCACTTTGCCCTGCAGAAAGTCGGCATATCCGCCCGTAGCGGGCAGAAATTCGGCCACTCCGCCGTTGGGGATTCCATACGACTCGGAGAATGCCATTCCGTAAAACATGCAGTCTATGAGGTTGCCCAATGCACCGGCCGTTATCAGCACTATGCAGTAGATGAATCCGGGGTGGCTTTTCTTGTCGTTGGCCAGTATCTTGATGTATACCATAAACGCTATGATGGCCACTATTCGGAAAATGGACAGCGCCATCTTGCCTCCCGATCCGTCGGATAGTGTCATGCCGAATGCCATGCCCGGGTTTTCGGTGAATTTCAGCTGAAACCAGGATATTGCCCAGCCCCAGTCTGTTGCGCTGCTCTCGCCTATGTACATGTGGGTTTTCACCCATATTTTCAGCGCCTGGTCCAGCAGCAGTACTACGGCCATTATTATAGCCGATTTTTTCAGTATAGGATTCATTATCGTGTTGGTGTGTAATGTGAGTATTTGGGTACGCGCATTATCTCTGCATCTTGGATTCCACGCTCAGGGTGGCGTGCGGCACAGCCATAAGCCTTCCCTTGGGTATCAGCTTGCCTGTCATGCGGTCGATTCCGTATGTCTTGTTTTGGATCCTGATGAGGGCGTTTCGCAGGTTGCGGATGAATTTCTCCATTCTTCCGGCCATTATCGATATGCTCTCACGGCTCTGATGCTCCTGAGCGTTCTCCTGGTCAGCTGTGTTGTCGATGTGCATGCCATCGTTGTTTTTCAGCTGGTCGGTGTAATACTTGTAAGACTTCTCAGCCTGGTCAAGTTTCTCTAATATAAGGGCTTTGAATTCCTCAAGCTCCTCGTCGGTGTAGCGTGTCTTTTCTTCAGCCATAACCTTTTGTAGTTTTTTTTAAGTAAAAATTAGTAACGTCTCGAAGTTAATAATCTGCGGTTGTGGTTGGGTTATTATTGTTTTTTTGTTGTTGACTAAAAATAAAAAAGCAGTCAGCAGAAAGCAGTGGGGTAGGGGAGAACCCCTAACTACTAACTACTCTCTACTAACTACTTATTCATAACGATTAGATTTTGCTGATTCTTATGCTTGTCTTCACGTTCTCGTCGATCTCGGTCTCCAGGACGTTGTCGCCGCTGAGGCTGGCGACTACTTCCAGGCTCTGTGTGAGAGTCTGTGAGCAGATGTAATCCTTGAAATCGGTGAGGGCGCCCTTTATCTGGTCGAGCGCCACAATCTCCACCTTTATCTTATCGGTAACGTCGAATCCTGAATCCTTGCGGATGTTCTGGATACGGTTGATGAGCTCGCGTGCGTAGCCCTCGTTGATAAGCTCTGGTGTAAGGTTGATATCGAGCGCAACTGTTACCTTGCCCTCGTTGGCTACCAGACGGCCAGGGATGTCCTCGCTGGTGATCTCGGTCTCTGTGGTGAGGATGTTTACAATTGTACCATCGATGTTGATGTCGATAGAGCCCTTGGCCTCGAAGTCCTGAATCTGCTCCTGAGAGAGATTTGCAAGCTGCTCAGCCACAGCCTTCATCTGCTTTCCGAGCTTGCGGCCCAGCTGCTTGAAGTCGGCCTTCACCTTCTTTGTCAGGATGCCTGCTGTCTCGTGGAGATACTCAAGTTCCTTAACATTTACCTCGGTGAGAACCAGTTTCTTAATGGCTTCGAGTTGAAGTTCCATATTAGCATCCAGAATTGGAATCATAATCTTCTGAAGTGGCTGACGAACCTTCAAGGAAGCCTTTCTTCTGAGGGCGAGAACCATCGAGCTTACCTTCTGTGCGAGGTCCATTCTTTCCTCGAGTTTCTGGTCAATTGCGCTTGCATCAAATACAGGATAGTTGGCAATGTGTACAGATGTATTGCATTTTCCAGTAACATTGTTTAAGTCTCTAAACAGTCTGTCGGAGTAGAATGGAGCGATAGGAGCCATCAGCTGGGCCACTTTCTCGAGACATGTGTAGAGAGTCTGATAAGCAGAGAGCTTGTCGTCGTTCATCTCGCCGCCCCAGAAACGCTTGCGGTTCAATCGTACGTACCAGTTTGAGAGATTCTCGGTTACGAAGTCCTGAATCATACGGCCTGCCTTTGTCATGTCGTATCCGGCGAAACACTCGTCCACATTCTTGATGAGGCTGTTGAGGAGTGAGAGAATCCAGCGGTCGATCTCTGGACGCTTGCTCATCTCGAGGTCTTTCTCGGCGTATGTGAAGCCGTCTACATTTGCGTAGAGAGCAAAGAAGCTGTATGTGTTGTATAATGTTCCGAAGAACTTGCGCTTGATCTCGTCAACGCCCTCGAGGTCGAACTTCAGGTTCTCCCAAGGTGAAGCGTTGGTGAGCATGTACCATCTTACAGGGTCGGCGCCATACTTCTCGATTGTTGAGAATGGCTCTACAGAGTTGCCTCTTGATTTTGACATCTTCTCGCCCTTCTTGTCGAGAACCAAGCCGTTGGAAACCACGTTCTTGAAGCAAACCTGGTCGAACACCATTGTAGATATTGCGTGGAGAGTGAAGAACCATCCGCGTGTCTGGTCAACGCCCTCGGCGATAAAGTCGGCAGGATATGTCTTGTTGAAGTACTCAACATTCTCGAATGGGTAGTGGAGCTGAGCGTAAGGCATTGCGCCCGAATCGAACCATACGTCGATGAGGTCTGGCTCGCGACGCATTGGCTTGCCACTCTCTGACACGAGGATTACCTGGTCGATGAATGGCTTGTGAGGATCGAGCTTGGCGTAATTCTCCTTGCTGTAATCGCCCACAACGAAATCCTTGTAAGGATTCTCCTTCATGAAGCCCTTCTCGATAGACTTGTTGATGCCGTTGATGAGCTCCTCGTAAGATCCGATGCAAACCTCCTCGCTGCCGTCCTCGGTTCTCCAGATTGGGAGAGGAGTACCCCAGTAGCGTGAGCGTGAGAGGTTCCAGTCGATGAGGTTCTCCAGCCACTGACCAAAACGGCCTGATCCTGTTGTAGGAGGCTGCCAGTTGATGGTCTTATTGAGCTCGATGAGGCGGTCCTTTACGGCTGTGGTCTTGATGAACCATGAATCCAATGGGTAATAGAGGATAGGCATGTTGGTACGCCAGCAGTGTGGGTAGCTGTGGGTAACCTTCTCGCTGCGGAAGAGCTTGCCGCTCTTCTTGAGCTCAACCACGATATCCACGTCGAGGTCGGTAACGCCGTCGTAAGCCTTCTTTACGAACTTGCCCGAGAACTCGCCGAGACCGTCAACGAGACGGCCGGTCTTGTCGACCAAAGTGAGCGAGCCGATGCCGTTCTGTTTGGCAACCTTGAAGTCGTCAGCACCAAACGAAGGAGCTATGTGTACGATACCCGCACCGTCGGTAGTGGTTACGAAGTCGCCGGTGATTACTCGGAATGCGTCGCCGTCGGTAGGCTGCTTGTAGGGGAGGAGCTGCTCGTAGCGGATGCCAGCGAGGTCAGCGCCCTTCATCTCCATTACGATAGAGTAGGGGAGGTCCTTGCTACCAGCCTTGTACTCAGCGAAATCGCCGTTGAGGAATTTCTCGTTGAAGTAGTTCTTCACGAGGTCCTTGGCCATCACGATGCTGATAGGCGCGCCGGTATGTGGATTGAGAGTCTTAATCTTTACGTAGTCGATCTTTGGACCCACGCAGAGTGCCACGTTGGAGAACAATGTCCATGGAGTGGTTGTCCAGGCCATGAGGCGGAGGTCCTCATCAGCGCTCTCGAACAGCTTTGCAGCCTGCTCGGTGTTGTTGATAGCCTTGAAGAGCACTGTGGCTGTGGTATCCTTGGTGTCGCGGTAGCAGCCAGGCATATTGAGCTCGTGGGAGCTGAGGCCTGTGCCAGCGGCTGGAGAATATGGCTGTACGGTGTATCCCTTGTAGAGCAGGCCCTTGTTGTAGAGCTGCTTCAGGAGCCACCAGAGTGTCTCGATGAAGTCTGATGTGTAGGTGATGTATGGATTCTTCATATCCACCCAGTAACCGATCTTCTCGGTGATGTCTTCCCACTCGGCGGTAAACTGCATTACATTGCTGCGGCACTTCTTGTTGTAGTCCTCTACAGAGATGTCCTTGCCGATGTTTTCCTTTGTGATGCCGAGTTCCTTCTCAACGCCAAGCTCCACTGGAAGGCCGTGTGTATCCCAACCTGCCTTTCTGTGCACGAGGTAGCCCTTGGCTGTCTTGTATCTGAGGACAGAGTCCTTGATGGTACGTGCAAGCACGTGGTGGATTCCTGGTTTGCCGTTGGCTGAAGGAGGACCTTCGTAGAAGACGAAGGCAGGTGCTCCCTCTCTGGTCTTGAGGCTCTGCTCAAAGGTGCGCTCATCTTGCCACTGCTGGAGTATCTCCTGGTTGATCTCCGACAAGTTGAACTGCTTGTATTCAGCGAATTTCTTTGCCATAATATATATTTGTATAAAAGTTTTTTATATCAATTTAGGTATAGTATTCCTAACAAACCGCAAAATTAATAATTTAAGTTGAAAAACCGAAAATTTTTTTTGAGGCAGGAACAACTAAAACTCCCAATCGCCCTCTTTCATATTCGGACTGAAAAACATCACGTTGTATACCGGCAGATACAGGATGCTGTCAGCCTCATAAATATTGCCCTCGTTGGATAATACACAGGCACGCTTGATATTGTAAGTCGGCACTTTCAAAAACTTATCCAAAGCGCTGTGTATAGTGTAGTCTCTTCCGGACTTTACCTCTATTGGCAAGGCGGATAGAGTGTCGGCGTTGTCAATCAGAAAATCCACCTCGCCCATTTTCTTGTTGTCGTAATAGAAAAGGCCAAAACCGTGCGCCCTAAGTTCCTGGGCCACAATTGTCTCATACACAGCACCAAGGTTTATGCTGCAAACATCATCCACCACCGGCCTGATATTATCCTTGTACAAGGTATTGGTGAATAATCCTACATCATTGATGTAAAGTTTCAAAAGGTTTTTGCCCGCATTCTGTATCAATGGATATACAGGCTGACTTATCGCATCCACCTCTAATGCTATTCCTGATGATACAAGATAATCAAACTCATCCTGATAGTCGCTTGTGCGCTTGCCAGCCTTGCCCTCTATGTCCTTTACCACAATACGTTTTTTGTGGTTTTCCAAGTTGGAAGGTATCATTTGGTAAATCCTTTGTATTTTCAACTTTCGGGAACTTTCCGACTCGTATTTGGCTGCGTCGAGGGCGTACATTTGCGAAATGTTGTTGTGGACATTGCGCACTTTTACTATATTGTGACTTTCTATATAAGAGTTTACGGCGTCGGGCAATCCACCTACCAGCAAATATTTGCGAAACAGATCCAGTATCTTTTTGTGGATAGACGTATCAAGACTTTCGTATCTTCTATTCAACAAAGCATTTACAAACAATTCGCGCATCCTGTCTATAATCAAGTCACCGACATTGTTGGCCCATAGAAACTCCTCAAAATCAAGAGGATACATTTGCACGCGCTCAATGTAGCCGATAGGAATCGACTGAGTGCTTCGCAATGTAACGCCCAGCAAAGATCCGCTCGCAATATAAGTGAACTTGTTATCTTCCACCAGAAATTTTGCCAATGTAAGCAAGTGCGGATAAGCCTGTATCTCGTCGATGAAGATCAGCGTATTGTCACGGCGGTCCATCTTGGTGCCGGCCACAGAACTGAGGGCAAAATAAAACGACTCCACAGTCTTGGCCTCGGCAAATGCACGGTCGTTCTGTTTGTCACGCTCCATATTGATCTCGATATAGTTTGGAAACATTTTTTCCCCTACGTGACGTATGATAAACGACTTGCCAATTTGTCGCGCTCCGTCTATTATCAGCATCTTTCTTGAGCCTGACCTCAGAAACTCCTCTATCTTATTGGATATCTTTCTTTTAAGCATATATTACTACATTTATTCCATAAATTGATTACCGCAAAATTACATTTATTCCTAAATTCTGCAAGCTAAAAAATACATTTTTTCTCATTTTTATCCTTCCATCTCCATTACAAACTTCCACATTGGTATCACCTCAATCTTAAGGCCTTCGGCAATTATGGTCTCTTCCTCGGAGTAGGTGAGGATGATGGCGCGGCGGATTTCCATTACGGATTTTATGGCCACGAGGGCGCGTACCTCACGTTCCCTCGTATCAGGGTCCATTATGCTGTACGATACCTGAATCGCCGTGCCTTCCATCGGCAACACGAAATCCACCTCGATGTTTCTGTTGTAGAAAAACACTATATCGTCGATGCCGTATTTCCTGAGCAATACAAGCGCCGCAAGATTCTCGAGCAGGGCGGGGTTGGAATCGAATATCAGGAGGTTCAATAGACCATTGTCTATAAAATAATATTTTGCAATGCTCTCGCGCTCTGATACCTTGGCCGCGAAATTTGTCACCTTCAGCAGCATCCACGAGTCGAGAGTGTGATCTATGTATTTTATGGCCGACGACGTGCTCAGCTTGCTGCCCACCGACGATACTATGGATGCTATCCTGTTGTATGATACCGGCTGACGGACACCCTCGGCAAGTTTCTTGAGCATTACTTTAAGTCCAAGAGTGTTAGTGATTCCGTTTCTGGCAGCTATGTCGCCAAGATAAATTTTCTGATACAGGCTTATCAGATAGTTGTTCTTGGATTTTGCCGTGGCTATTTCCGGAAAACCGCCTGTCCTGAAATACTCGTTGAAGAGTTTCTGCACGGCGGCTCTTCCTGCTGTGGTGCAGAGAGTATCAGGGTCGTATTTCACCCTGTGGATGTTGGCATATTCCGCAAAATTGTATGGAAACACGTTCACCATTATGTATCTGCCGCCAAGAGTGGTCATAATCTCCGAGCTCAGCATCTTGGCATTGCTGCCTGTGATATATACCCTGTATTTCTGGTCGGCGAGCCTTCTCGCAAACTTGTGCCAGTATTCCACATTCTGAATCTCGTCGAGGAAGAGGATGGGCTTCTTGCCATACATTTCGAGATGAGTCTCAAGTATCAGGTTGAAATCCTCGGGGCCGAATCCAAGCAGGCGCTCGTCCTCGAAATTCAGATAGAGCATCTCGTCCCAGCCGATACCCTTTTTATATAGTTTTTGTATCTGCTGATACATCAGGTATGATTTGCCGGCACGCCTGATGCCCACGAATGCATAGTTGAACTCGTCGGTTACCTCAATATTCCTTTCAAGTACCTTGTATCCAAGCACTTCCTTCTGATTCTCTATCAGTATTGTCTTCAGCAGTTCCTTGTTCATAGTGTCTTTTCAGATTTATTTTATCCAATTAATTGGACAAAAATAGGAAATTTTATCCAATTTTTTGGATAAAAACGGCGAATTTTATCCAAAAAATTGCAAAGGCATACGGCCCGCTGGGAACACCAAACTCCCGGCGGGCCGTTTTTTATGCAAAATCCTTGGAAATGTGTAAAAATCCGCTTGCAAAATCCTTGGAAATGTGTAAATTTGCGCTTGCAAAATCCTTGGAAATGTGTAAATTTTTGATTTTGAAATTATGAAACGTAAAATATATCAGCGACTTATACAATGGAAGAAAGAGTCGAACGGCGAGACGGCTCTTTTGATAGAAGGGGCGCGCCGTGTTGGCAAGAGTTATATCGTGGAGCAGTTTGCCAAAAACGAATACGATAGTTATATCATAATCGACTTCGACAATACAACTCAGCAGGTCAAGGACTTGTTTACCAATTATTTGCACGATTTGGATACATTCTTTATGTACCTGAGTCTGTATTGTGGCAAAAAACTTATAAACAGGAAATCCCTAATCGTGTTCGACGAGATACAGAAGTTTCCGGACGCGCGTGCCGCCATCAAATATCTTGTAAAGGATGGACGTTACGATTATATCGAGACCGGATCCCTTGTGTCCATCAGGAAAAACGTCAAGAATATCACCATTCCGTCCGAGGAGGAGGCCGTTCAGATGAACCCAATGGATTTTGAGGAGTTTCTCTGGGCAATGGGGGAGGAGTCGTTGATGGATCTCATTAGATTGCAGTTCAGCAAACTTTTGCCGATGGGCAACGATATGCACCGCAAGGCCTCCACTTGGTTTCGCCAGTATATGATAGTGGGCGGAATGCCTCAGGTGGTGGAAAAATATTCCAAGACCAGGGATTTCCAGCAGGTGGATAGGCAGAAGAGGATTATACTGAATCTTTACCGCAACGATATCATGCACTACGCCGACAATCTGGAGACCAAGGTTGTGCAGATATTCGACGAGATTCCCTCGCAGCTTCAGCGTCACGAGCGCAAGTTCCGTTTGTCTGATTTGCAGAAGGATGCCAGATACAGGGACTACGATTCGGCGTTTCTGTGGCTCTCTGATGCCAAGGTGGTGAATGTATGCTACAACAGCACCGAGCCCAATGTGGGTTACAAACTCACCAAGGATGGAAACACGCTAAAGTGCTATATGGCTGATACGGGTCTCCTGATTAGCCAT